>JBATHN010000145.1:0-19857 GCA_049666885.1 Desulfobacterales bacterium | reverse complement strand
CGGCGGTAATGCCGAACGGGCAAACATCGATGTCGTCCGAAGGCTCTGTGAGCTCATGGACGAGCGACTCAATCGTTCTGGTAAAAATGCCAGCGAACATCTGATAGAATTTGTCACTGACCGGCCGGGGCATGACCGGCGCTATGCGATCGATGCAACCAAGATAAGTAAAGAATTGGGCTGGAAGCCGCGGCACGGGTTCGAAGATGCCTTGGCGGAAACCGTCGACTGGTATTTGAACCACCTGGAATGGGTCGAATCGGTGCGCAGCGGTGCGTATCGCACTTGGATCGAGCAGAATTACGGCAAGCGGTAAGGGTCGATTACCGTTACAATCGATGTTCAATAAACATTTTATCTTATAGACTATGGTCAATCACTATAGTATTTAATTAATGATTAATACCGATTGAAAAGGGTCGTATTGAAATTGACTTAGATCCCACTGACTGGATACGTGAAATCTTTTCAACAATTCCACTAAAGGAAGCACCATTAAACCATGAAATTGCCACACAGAGCAGACGGATTCAACTTCCGCACAAGGATTCTGCCGACCGGTTTATAGACGCTACGGCAGTCGTATACGGACTCTCGCTCGTAACGGCAGACGAGAGGCTCCTCGTCTCTGATCAATATTCCTTACTCCCCAATAAGTGAGCAATATGTATAACTTCAGCCTGGATGAGATGATATTTTATCCCGATAACCCGGTGATCCTGATTGCTGGCCCCTGTGTGATCGAAGGTCGGGACCACTCTCTTTTTATGGCGGAGAAGCTCAAGAGGCTTGCCCGAAAACACGGGGTTCCGCTCGTTTTCAAGTCATCCTATTTGAAGGCTAATCGGAGTTCTGTCGACTCTTTCATAGGGCCTGGCATTGAGGACGGGCTGAAGATTCTGCAGGAGATCAGGGCACAAATCGATGTTCCGATCATCAGCGACATCCATTCAATCGAACAGGTGGCGCCGGTAGCCGAAGTGCTCGACATCATCCAGATCCCGGCGTTTTTATGCCGCCAGACCCAGCTGGTCGTTGCAGCCGCTAAGACCGGTAGAATCGTAAACATTAAAAAAGGCCAGTTCTTGGCGCCCTGGGATGTCCAAAACATCATCAACAAATTCCACAGTGCCGGCAATCAAAAGCTACTGATCACCGAGCGGGGGGCTTCTTTCGGATACAACAACCTCGTCGTCGACATGCGCTCCCTTGAGATAATCAAAAAGTTGGGGGCTGCAGTGGTATTCGACGCCACTCACAGTGTGCAACTTCCCGGTGGGCAAGGTAATAGTTCAGGCGGGCAAAGAGAATTCGTCAATCCCCTGACGAGAGCTGCCCTGGCAGTCGGCGTCAACGCCGTTTTCCTCGAAGTCCACGATAAACCGGAATTTGCCAAATGCGACGGGCCCAACATGATCACACCGGATCAGCTCTCCGCGTGGCTGCCGCTGTGGCTTGAAATCGACAGACTCGTAAAAACAGGAAAACCGAATTGACCTCGCCGATCGAAATTGCAAGGCATGTTCTGAAGATTGAAGCAGATGCCATTTTCAATCTGATCGACCGCCTGGATGAGGACTATGTCAGAGCCATCGAACTGATATTAAAATACAGGGGACGTCTGTTGGTTTTGGGAGTTGGCAAGTCGGGGCACATCGGACGCAAAATTGCCGCGACGCTTGCCAGCACCGGCCAGCCATCGTTTTACATCCATCCCACCGAAGCTATTCACGGAGATCTCGGAATGATGGTGCCCGGAGACATTTGTCTGATGATATCCCACAGCGGCAATACCGACGAACTCCTGGCGACGATTCCCTCGATCAAACGCATTGGGCTCCCAATCATCGCCATGACGGCAAACACCGAATCCAAATTGGCCCGGTATGCCGATGTCACCCTCAACACGTTTGTCAACGAGGAAGCCTGTCCGTTTAATTTGGCGCCGACCAGCAGCACCACGGCAGCTCTCGCTTACGGCGATGCCATTGCCATCACGCTTCTCACCATGAAGGGATTTAAGGAAGAACATTTTGCCATGCGCCACCCTGGGGGCGTGCTTGGCCGGCGGTTGTTGACGAAGGTGAGCGACATCATGATCAAGCAAGACTTGCCAATGGTCAATCGGCAGGCGGCATTCAGAAATGCGCTGGCCGCCATGACACGCGGCAAACAGGGAATTGTCATCGTCGTCGGCGATGACCAAAAAAGCGTGGGGGTCTTGACGGACGGCGATATCCGGCGCACGATAGAAAGATACGACAAGATCAGCGACATCGTCCTCGATGATATTTACACACGGAAACCGAAAACGATAAAAGAAGATGCTTTGGCGACCGAAGCGCTAACAAAAATGCAGAACAACAAGATTACGTCGTTGATCGTGACCAATGGCTGCGATGAGATCGTCGGGTTGATTCACATCCATCATTTGTTGGAACAAGGCTTCTATTAACTTGTTTTCTGGTTTACTCTCTAAATCTTCTGATCAAAAAAACCGCTGTCTTTCCGAAGGTGACTATTTACGGGTGTGTTGTTTGGGGAGACGGCCAACAGCCACCATTGCCATTGTGGTATTGATGGGCATTATTTATTTTTGCGCCACCGTGCGTGGGTGATACTGTATTTCTTGACCTTATAATTCAGCGCTCTGGGCGTGATGCCCAGCTTACGGGCGGCATCTTTTTGAATCCACAGGCACTCTTCGAGAGTGTTCAGAATCGTCTCTTTTTCTTTGTCGGCCAGTGATTCGGCCGGCCTCGAGGTCGGGGCATCACCTGAATACGATGGGATTTTCTTGAGATCGGGCAGGATGACGTGCTGCGGCTCGATTTGAGCTGTTTCCTCTAAAATGGCGGCCCGCTCGATGGTATTGGCCAACTGTCGAATGTTGCCAGGCCATGAGTAGCTTTTGAAAGCCCCCAGTACTTGTGGGGCGAATCCGTTGATTTTCTTCTTCAGGTTGCGGCAGATTTTGTCCAGCAGGTAATCGGAAAGTGGCTCAATGCACTCGAGGCGATCTCTCAGTGGCGGTATATGAACCCTTAAAACGTTCAGACGGTAATACAGGTCTTCCCTGAAGGAGCCTTCCGACACCTGGTCTTCCGGCTTGCGGTTCGTGGCGGCGATGATTCGTACGTCCGATGTAATGGTCCGGTTGCCGCCGACACGCTCGAATGATTTCTCTTCCAGCACCCGCAGCAGTTTGGCCTGCAGCGCTGCGCTCATTTCACCGATTTCATCCAGAAAGACCGTCCCGTCCTTGGCCTGTTCGAGCCGGCCCACACGAGTTTTGTTGGCACCGGTGAAAGCTCCTTTTTCATGACCGAACAGCTCGCTCTCGAGCAGCGTCTCGGGGAGGTTGGCGCAGTTGATCTTGATAAACGGCTTGTTGCGCCGGTGACTGTTGTAGTGGACGGCGCCGGACAGGAAACTCTTTCCGGTGCCGGTCTCGCCTGTGATAAGAATCGTCGAATCGGTCTGGGCAAACTTCTTGAGAGTCGATATCATCCGTTTTATCGAAGGGCTGCACGCGATGATATGATTAAAATCGTAGATAATATCCTGCTCATGTTTCAGATAGTCAATTTCATTTCGCAGGTGCCGGTTTTCAAGGCCCCTTTCAATGGACAGGAGCATTTTTTCAGTCAGAAACGGCTTGATGATGACGTCGAAGGCGCCTTTTTTAACGGCTCTGACGATCAAATCGGCTTCTTCCAAATCACTGAGACCGATGACTGGCGTTTGGGGACTGACATGATTGATTTGTTTCAACAGGCTGATACTGTTGCAACGCTGCAGTTGAAAACTCAGTAGAATAATCTCGAATTCTTCTTTTTTTAGGAAATCGACAATGTCGTTGCCGAAAGACCAGGTTCTAAAAACATGGTGCGCCTCGAGATCGTTTTTCAAATCCGCCCACCAGTCGAGATTTTCATCTATGATGAGAATTTTTGCCACGTATACTCCAGTTAAGTTTGCCGCCCTGCCTGCTCTAAAGGTTACCGACCGATGAAAGGGTTTTTCATGGGGTTATGCGAACAGGTAATTTTCAGAAGTTTGCCGGAAGCATTGAGATGCTCGCATGGCTAAGACGCTCATGATGTATTAACGGGCCTCGCGGCAAGAATTTTCTTTCAACCTTAGGCAAAATGGTTACCGGGTAGCGGTTGGTTGAAAATTCAATTGCACAGGTTATTAAATCATCTATAATTATACGGAATTCACCTGCATTTTACAATTACAATTTTGAAATAGGCGAAAGGCGAACGGCAAAAGGCGAGGCGAAGGGCGGAGGCAGGAATAGGGTTTTAGGTGTTAGGTGTAGGGGAAAGGCGAGGGGCGGAAGGAAAAAGAAGGGGTGCAAGGTGAAAGGAATCAAGAAGGGGTATAGGGTGTAAGGTATACGGTGCGGGGGAGGGCGAACGGCGAAGGGAAGTAGGGATACAGGGTGTAAGGCGTTAAGAAAAATCTTTTGATCTTAACAACCCACAACAAACAAAACACAAAATTCAACGCTATTTAACGTTATGATGCGTGAAATGCAGAAAACTGAAATCCTGGCGCCGGCGGGTAACAGGGCCTCGTTTCTGGCGGCATTGGCAGCAGGGGCGGATGCTGTTTACTGCGGGCTGAAGAGCTTTTCCGCGCGTATGGAGGCCAAGAACTTTGCCGTTGCGGAACTTGCAGCGTTGACCCGGTTGGCCCATGAAAAGGGTATGAAGGTCTACGTGGCGTTCAACTCTTTGCTGAAATCCGGCGATTTGGGAGAGGCCGGGACGCTGCTGAAGCACCTGAATCAGCGGGTCGTGCCGGATGCGCTGATCATCCAGGACCTCGGCCTGATCGACCTGGCCCGACAGGTCGGGTACACAGGAGAAATACACCTGTCTACGCTGGCCAACGCCGGATTTGCAGCAGCACTCAAGCAGATCTGCCGTTTTCCCCAAGTGCGGCGAATCGTTTTACCACGGGAGCTTTCGATTGACGAAATAAAAACCATGGCCAGTGCTTGCCCTGACGGCCTCACCGTGGAGGTCTTCGTGCACGGCGCGCTCTGCTACAGCGTTTCGGGCAGGTGTTACTGGAGTTCCTTTCTCGGTGGGAAAAGCGGTCTCAGGGGGAGATGCGTCCAGCCCTGTCGCCGGCAATACTTTCAGACGCAGCAATCCAGGCGGTATTTTTCCTGCCAGGATCTGTCCCTGGACGTCCTCGCCAACGTGCTGCGGGCTGTGCCCCAAGTGCGCGCATGGAAAATCGAGGGACGCAAAAAGGGACCGCATTACGTCTACTACACGGTCCAGGCCTACCGGATGCTGCGGGACATCGAAGCGGAGCCGGAAAACCGTGCGGCCGTCAAAAAGAGCGCGCTTGCGCTGCTGGAACAGGCCCTGGGGCGGCCGACGACCCATTACAACTTTCTTCCCCAGCGACCTCAGAAAGCGATTGACATCAGAATACAGACCGGGTCGGGGATGTTCGTGGGCAAGGTGCAGGGACCGGCGAGCCGGCCGTATATCGTTCCCCGCATCGACCTGCTCAGGGGTGACGTTTTGCGTCTGGGTTATGAAGACGAGCGCTGGCATGCGATCCAGCAGATCGGCAAGGGGGTTCCGAGAAAGGGTCGTTTCACCTTAAGCCTTCCTGCCAATCGCCGGCCGGGCAGGGGGACACCGGTTTTCCTGACAGATCGGCGCGAAAGGGCGTTGCAGGACATGCTGTCAAATCTCGAACAGCAGTTGGTGCTGCCGGAAGAGGCCGAGTCGGATCCATCTCCATTTAAGGTGCGGTTGCCGCGACCCGCGAAGCAGAAACCGAAGGCTCTCGAAATCACGGTCAGCCGCAGCCTCGAAAAACGAAATTCCAAATATCCCGACGGTCTGTGGCTGTCGACCGAAGCGGTTGACAAGACCCCTCGGCATCTGGTTTCGCGGCTCTGGTGGTGGCTTTCACCGGTCGTCTGGCCGGATTCGGAGAGTGACTTGATGGCCGCTGTTGCATCGGCCGTGCGCAAAGGCGCACAGCAGTTCATTCTCAATGTGCCTTGGCAGACCGCGTGCTTCAAGTCGCAAAAAGACATGAATCTTTGGGCCGGCCCCTTTTGCAACCTGACCAATTCTCTGGCACTCGGGGTGGCCGCGGAAATGGGATTTTCCGGCGCGTTTGTCAGTCCGGAACTGGGCCGGGACGATTACCTGGTATTGCCGGCGGCGAGTCCTCTGCCGCTGGGGATAGTTGTCTCGGGCAATTGGCCCCTTTGCATTTCCCGCACCATTGCCGCCGAGATCAAGGAGGATAAACCGTTTACGAGTCCGCGAGGCGAACAGTCCTGGGTCCATCGCCATGGTGCGGATTACTGGATGTACCCCAACTGGCAGCTGGATTTGAGGGAAAAGACGACAGAGTTGAAAAAAGCCGGCTACCGGATGTTAGTGCACCTCGTCGAACCGCCGCCGCCGGAAGTGAAGCTGAAGCAAAGGCCCGGTTTATGGAACTGGGATATCGGGCTGAAATAATTATAAGGTTCAAGGTTCAAGGTTCATGGTTAAAGGTTTTGGTATTCCGCCCTTCGGGTTTCAGCCCGGCAAGCGGGGTCGCTTAGATCCTTAAAAAGGACGCTTTACGGGGTCACTACAACCAATGATCCACGACAAATAACGAATAACCAATGAACAGTGACAAATGACGGCTGCAAAGACAGATATTTGGGCCATTGACAACGGCAGACCTTCGGAAGATGACATCGGATGGGAGTCTTCGATTGTCCTTTTTCTGTTCGCGTTTGTCTTTCGGATGATCTACATTCTTCAATCGTCCGACAATCCGCTTTTCGGGGTCCCGTTGATCGATGCCAAAGTGTATGCGGAGTGGGCCGACCGAATGGTCGAGGGGATCTGGCGTTGGGATCACGTGGGAAACTACCTGCCGGTCTATCCGGCCTTCCTGGCACTGCAGCAGATCGCTTTCGGTTCCGGCCCGCTGGTCAACAAGGTGATTCAAGCGCTGATGGGATCTTTGTCCGCCGTTTTAATGGCCCAGGCGGCGGCGCGGTCCTGGAATCGTCAGGTTGGTCTTTTGGCGGGCTATCTGCTGGCTGTTTACTGGATGCTGGTTGTTTTCGAAGCTGAAGAATTTGCCGAAAGCTTCAGCATCTTTTTTCAGAGCCTGACGCTCTGGCTGCTGATCCGTTTTTCCAGTCCCCGCATTTACGTGATTGCAGCCGGTTTTGCCTTTGCACTTTCCGCCGGGGCGCGTGCCAACCAATTCCTGGTGCTTCCCTTTGTCCTATGGTGGCTGATTCGACAGCACCGCCCCGGGTTCAGTGCGGGACTTCAACGGGCGCTTCTGTTTTGCATCGGAACCATCGTCATCATTTCGCCGATCATCTATCGCAATTACCAGATCTCCGGTGTGCCTTTGCTGCGGTCGCAGGGAACGTGGAGCCTCTATTCGGGCCTGGCACCCGAGTTCAAAGGGCTGCACCCACCCGTGGGCATTCTGTTCGATAAGTACATGCACCAGCCTTTCCAGGCCGGCTGCCGCACGGAAAAAGAGATCGAGCGGTACTGGGGAAAGAAACTGGTCGAGACGATGCGGGAAGAACCGCTTGCTGTTGCCGTCAACTTAATCCGCCGCTTGGCCATTTTTTTCAACGCGCGCGAGTGGAGCCAGGAGTTCGACGTTTCCGCCTATCGGGCCTATTCGTGGTTTCTCTCTCTGCCCTGGGCCGGTTTTTGGTTGATCGGCCCGCTCGGTTGTCTCGGTTTTGTTTTGCTGCGAAAAGTGTCAACCAACCAGCTGCTGCTTGCGGGATATACCGTGCTGGGTTTCGCCTCGATCATCCCCTTCAAGGCGTCGGACCGTTATCGATTGCCAACGGCAGTCCTGCTGACCCTATTCGCTGCTGCTGCGGCATGGCAATTGTGGCGCTTCTGGCGTTCGGGGGAAAAACGGAGGCTAGTCCGCAGCCTTTTTGCCCTCGGCATTTTCGGCCTGGTCTGCTGGCCCGATTGGACCCATTTAGAGGGCCGCAAGATTGCGCGGCATGATTTTCACATTGCCCTGCTCGCTGCTTCATCCGGGCATTTCGATGAAGCGCTGCATCATTTTAAATCATCAATGGACAACTTCCCCTGGGACGCGGATTCTCCCTACAACATCGGCCGCATCTTGATACAGCGGGGACAAAAAGAGCAGGGTCTCAAATTTTTGAATGAAGCGCTCCGCCGTGAACCGCATTTTCCGGAGGCGATGATTGCGATAGCCCGTGTCGAACTGGGTGAAGGACGGCTCGCGGCGGCGGAACGTCGGACCCGAAACAGCCTGCGCTATAATCCGACCGAAAAGGACGCTCTGCTCCTTCTGGCTGACATCCGCCGCCAGCAGGGAAATCAAGCCGAAGAGATCTCACTTCTGAAACAGGCGGTACTGGAAACAAAACACGCTCCGACAGCCATGCTCGTTGCCGACCGCCTGGCCGATATGGGCCATTACGGCGATGCCGTTCACCTGTACCGTCTCGTGTCGGAATCATCCGATACGGAGCGCTACCTGCGGGTCCAGGCAGCCATGAAGGCCGGCTTTACGGCATCCAGGTTCATGCCGGATGACGTCGACATCCGAGAGTACTGGAAGGCGGTGGCACGCGATTACGACGATTTTACGTTCTTTTCCCTGCAGGCCGGGTTCTTATCCGGCTCGATCGACGGGGAGTCCTTTGAACGACAGATGAACCGCAACGCCGAATGGAAGACTGCCGGAGCTTACGCTATCGGTTTGAAACACTGGTTGAATGGAAACAAAACTGCGGCGAGAGTTGCTTTTGAGCGTTGCCTGAGATTCGGCGGCAAAAAAACCGCCAGGCCGGAGAGCATCCCGCAGAAGTGGGCCTGGGAAGACTTGAACCGGCTTCGTTTTCTTCGATAAACGCCCCTTTTCCGCAACTGCGCCGATTTCCTGAAATAAAAAGCCCGACCAAACGGGTCGGGCTTTTTGCTTTAGCTCGTAGGCGACTTAGCGTTTGCGTCGCAAGCGTTCCATGGCCAGGCGCAAGCTGGTTTGCATCCGCTTGATTGCTTGGGCCAGCAGACCGATTTCGTCTTTTGACGGAATATTGATCTGCATGTTCAAGTCGCCGAGACTCATCCGTTCGGCGACCTCGGTCAGTTTCATGATCGGCGTCACGATCGCCCGCGCCGAGATCCACGCTATGAACGACACGATCAAAATTGTGACCGCCAGCAGAATAACGGCGAATTGCTGCACGCGTTTGAGGGAATCGAACACCTCGGCGTCTTCCTGCTGCAGGGCAATTGCCCAGCCGCGTGCGATCTCTTTGACGTGACCGTAGCTGGGATTACCTTTTTCGTTGGTAAAATTGGCGGTCAGCGACGTCCACTTGCTCTTGCGGAAGGCCGCGATCAGCGGATGGTCGTTGAGGCTTTTTTGCTCCTCTACATAGGCCTGGACCTGATGGGCCACCACCTTGCCTTTTTCGTCGACCAGAAAGGCATAGCCGGTCTTGCCCCTCTTCCATGTGGCGATGTACTTCGACAGGTCGTCGACATTCATGGCGGCGGCCAAGACGCCGACCAACTCGTCATCGGACTTTATGGGGACGGCAAGAATAAGGGCCGGTTTTTTCGATGTTTTTCCGATCAGGGTCTGCCAGCTCAATTGCTTGCCCTGAATGATGTCCTTGTAGTACTGGCGATCGGAATAATCTTTCAGCGGAACGTCGTCGCTGCGGGCCACATTGCGGCCGTCGAGCCCGACGGTGAAGACCAGGTACATGTATGGGTAGTTTTTCTGGATTTCCCGCAAAACCTGCTCTTGGCCCATGCGGTCCATGGACTTGATGGCCGGCAGATCGACGGCAGACTTCAAAACCAGCGCATTGTTGTCGATCCAGCTGTCGACCTGGGTTCCCAGACCGTTGGCTGTCAGGGTGAAAAACTGCTCGGTTTCGGCGCGGGTGCGGTTGATGGCCTCTTTATAAGTGATGGTCCAAAAGATAGCGAACGGCAGCAAACTGATGATCAGCATGACGGTGACGATCTTGGGAAACAGGCCGAAACGAATTTTGCTTCTTGCCAAACCCGTTGTGAGGTCCGCTTCGGTCGATTCAGCCTTGGGGCCCTCCTCGGCTGGAGCCGATTGAACTGCCGCCGGTGTGTACCCGTCGCCGTTCCCGGATGCCGAATCAGTCGGAACGGTCGGCTTCGGCGGCGATTCTGTCGCGACCGCCGACTGCGAAACGGCATTCTTTGGCGGTGTATCTGGTTGCGCTTGTTGCTTGGTGACAATAATGATGTTGTCGCAGGCCCGGCACTTCAAACGGGCTTTTTCACCCTTTATGCGACTTTCATCGACCCGGTATACTTTTTCGCATCCATCGCAGGTGATCTGCATCATATCTATTAACTCCTTGCTGGAACAAATCGTTAGCGCTTAACCTTATTCCCTGTTACTCTTGACGGATATCGACCGGTCATCGGTACGGTTTTTTCATCAAACCCAGCATGGCTTTTTTAAATTGCATGCGACCCTCTTCATCCGGAATTTCCAGCGCAAGCGCACCGATCAATTCGGCGGCCTGGTTTTTGGGGATTGCTCTGGATGAAAGCTTCATATCGGATAGGGCATCTTCCATCAGTATCTGAGCCATTGGACCGACGGCACGGGAGAGGTTGAGTTTCAATGCCTCAAGGAATCCGTTGTCGAGGCAGGGGATGTCTTTTCGAATCGGTTCGATGAGATTGATCGCCGAGAGCTTTGCGAGGGTGGCTGTTAGTATGTCATTTGTCATGCCCAGTTCGCGACCGATCTGGTCCAACTCTTTGGACTCGTCGATTGCAATGAGCAGACGGATCATGTCGGCATCCAGACTGACTTCCTTGCCGTCCAGGCGGGTGACCTTGCGGTAGCGGTTGTTCGATTGATCCTGTGGTGACATGCCCATCGGATTCGCCTTGCCTTTTGGCTCGGCCGTGTGCGAGCCGTAAAAAAATATTCAACGATTTAAGATACTAACATAGCATATACCGCCAATTCAGTCAAATGAAGAGCGTCAACGCAGCATCTTGTCGGCATCAGTCAGATTTGCTCCAGTGAGGTCAAAAACGGTGTCTTGCCTGCTTGAAGCACACTTTTAGCTGCGCGCAAGCCGAAGGCGATTGCGGCGCACCTCTTCTCACGCCGAGGCGAGAGCTTTCATCTCAATTACTATATCGGAACAGGGGCACCGAGACTTGAGCATTAATTTAATGAATTGGATCGGGATAAAATGAAGGAAGGATTGATGGAAAGGGTGACCGTGTATTCTACTTCTTTTCGAGCTGTTCTTTCAGCTTTTTTTCTACGTCGGCAAAAAGGCTTTTCTTTTTCTCGGCCTGCGCCGCCTTAAGCGACACGATCTTCCGGGCAAAGCCTTTTTTATTATCTTGGAATTTTTTGATTTCTTCCTCCAGGCTGCTCCCTTTTTCCTTGCGGGGAATTTCCTCAATCTTTAAATGATCCTTAATGAACAGACGGGTGCCGAAAGCACCTTCCACCCGTTCGAGGATGCCGTCTTCGAGCAATTTCTTGCAGATGAAGTTCCCTTGCTCGAGGGACAGCCCGATCAACCCGCAGACGTCTTCCACGGAGGCGCGGCCGGTGTGCTGATGCTCACACACCCGGATAGCGGCGATAAAGAGATGGGCGCTGCTGTAAAGATCGTCCAGTTCCATGATTTCTGGTAAACGCGACAGACGACTTCTTCGGGTCGAATTCGTGTCGATCCATCAACGGCTGTTTTCAATTGAATGTCAGTTACAAATTCACTTGTGCACAGCCAAATACTTGACATTGAAACGTGGTGAGAGTAACATCCCCAATTTATTTGTCAAGCTGGAAGTTGGCGGATCGGATGAGCCGCCCGCAAACCACTGTGGCGCGATCGCCTGCCCGTCGTTTATGACCGCCGCGGACCATTATCATCATCGGTCATTAACGGCCCACTCAAAAATGGGGTATTTTTTTGACGTCGATGCATCCCGTCCGGCTGCGTTTACGAAAACTCGGAATATCCAGATATTCCTGTGTTTTCGCCACTTGTCCTTCGGGCGCCTAAACGCCCAAAATTGCCAACCTATTTTTTCGTGAATCATAAGGGGGGACGCATGACTGAAATTATCGAAGTAAACGCAAGGGAAATACTGGATTCGAGAGGCAACCCCACGGTCGAAGTGGATGTTTTCCTAGCCGGTGGTGCCGTTGGCCGTGCCTCAGTTCCGTCCGGGGCTTCCACCGGTAAACGCGAAGCCCTCGAACTGCGGGACAAGCGTTCTAAACGCTACGGTGGCAAGGGTGTCCGGAAAGCCGTAGACAATGTCATGAAAGAAATTGCGCCTACCATATTGGGTTTGGACGCTGCTGATCAAAGACGCCTCGATTCCCACATGATCGCCTTAGACGGTACGGCCAACAAGTCCAAGCTCGGTGCCAACGCCATCCTCGGCGTTTCGATGGCCGCTGCCAGAGCGGCCGCCAATGCTTTCAATTTGCCGCTATACCGTTACATCGGCGGAATAAACGCCCGCTGCTTACCGATACCGATGATGAACATCATCAACGGTGGCGCCCACGCGGGTAACAACCTCGATGTTCAGGAATTCATGGTTCTGCCCAGTGGTGCGAAGAGTTTTTCCGAGGCGCTGCAAATGGGCGCTGAAACTTTTCACGCCCTCAAAGGACTGCTTAAAAAAGCGGGTCTCAATACGGCCGTCGGCGACGAAGGCGGTTTTGCACCGGATTTGAGTGCCAATGAAGAGGCGATCAAATTGATCATAAAGGCGATCGAGGCCGCCGGATACACTCCCGGTAAAGACATCGGCATCGCCCTGGATGCAGCGGCCAGCGAGTTTTACAAAAATGGAAAGTATGTTCTGGATTCCGAAAAGAAAAGCCTCTCGGCGGCCGAAATGATCGATTATTACGAAGACCTGATCCATCGCTACCCCATTTTGTCCATCGAAGACGGTCTGGCTGAACAGGACTGGAAGGGATGGCGTCTGATGACCGACCGGCTGGAAGGAGCCATCCAAATCGTAGGAGATGACATATTCGTGACCAATCCCGCAATTTTGAGCAAGGGGATTGCAGAGGGCATTGCGAACTCGGTTCTGATCAAGCTGAATCAGATCGGCACGCTGTCTGAAACTCTCGATGCGATCGCGATGGCTGAAAATGCGGGTTACACCACTGTCATTTCTCACCGCTCGGGCGAGACAGAGGATTCTTTCATCGCCGATCTGGCAGTGGGGGTCAACGCCGGCCAGATTAAGACAGGATCACTGTCGCGCAGCGACCGGATTGCGAAATACAATCAGTTGATCCGGATCGAACAGGAGCTGGGAGCCGGCGCAAAATTTGCGGATGAAATCTTCTAGCCCCAAACTGGTTTGAGTGAATTCCAGCCCAGGCGGGATTAACGGTTCCCAGTTAAACACTCATGACCATAAAGCCACCACGGTGCATAAAAATGACGCGCGGGAGCCCGGATGATCGGTTGTGCCCGTTGAGCCGGTTTAGCCAGTTGAGCCCGGAAGAGCGGTTTAGAATTGCGGCTGACTGTCTGAGTCGCTTACGGGGTCTTAGACCGGACCCGATGCCGATACCGCATGAAAGGCACAACATTGGGGCAAACCCGCCCCCTAACTTGAAGACTGGCCTGGTTGGGGCGTTGAGTCCGTTGGCGGCGAGTTTCAGCCGTCTTTCGAAATCGTTCATCCGGGCGGAGGTGCCCACCTTGTTCGGTTGTGTCCGTTGAGCCCGTTGAGCCGGTTATGTCAGGCTAAGGATGTGACCCAAATTCTATTTTCGTGTTAAAGTGCCATAACTGGTCTCTAACAATCGTATGGCGCGTCATTTGGGTTGCATCCCATGTTTCATCCGGTGGATAAAAGCGGCCGACCCAAACAATGGCGCATAAAGTTAACGAAATCAGAATAATAAAACCTTTGAACCTTAAACCCTCGTATGAAACTACGCCAAAATGGCATAGTTTCTTTCTCGATCAAACTGGCCGCTTTTCAGGCCAGCGGCTGGGCTGAACCCTGAATCCCGCCTGGGCGGGAAACCGATCAGTTTAGGTGTAAGTCTAATCGACCGGCCGAAAAAAAACACCGGACGTCGGGGACACCATGATGCGGCGATATGCCCAAATCCTATTTTCGACCCTGCTATTACTTGTGCCCTTCGGCCCGATCGCTACGGTGCCCCCATCTCACGCCTATGTCCTCCACGGATATCACCTGCTGGAATTGATGCGGCGCGAAATGGGCACTGCCCGCAGCCTGGAGGTCACTCAGAAATTGACCATCCAGGAAAGCGTCTTGCCGACCGAGGCGGTGGCGGTTCAAGAGACACTCAGCTACCGTTTTCCGGTCGCCTTTCGTTCGGAATTCGCCTCCGCCGCCGGTGAGCACATCCAGATCTTTTCCAACGGGCGCGCCTTGACGGTTGTCGACCGGCGCATCGTTTCCGACACGGAAAGCGAGCTCGACCATTACAAAGACATCTTTCTCTACAATACGCGTGAGTTGCTCAAGAACCGTCTGTCGCAGCTCGGTGTGGCAGTGGACGTCTCCAGTGTCGGAAGGTTTCAGGGGCGGATCGCATACGTGCTGGGGGCGCAGTATCCGGACGAAACGGTGCCCCAATTGTGGCTGGACAAAGAGACCTTCAGGCCGATGCGCTGGTTGCTGAAGCCGGCTTCGACGGGGAATCTGAACGAGGCCATAGAGGTCCGGTACGATGACTGGCGCAAGGTGTCGTCCATCTGGTATCCTGAACGGATCGAGTTCTACCAGGGCGATCGGCTCTTGCGTCGGATGCAGGTGCAGAGGACCCGGGTAAATCCGGAACTCTCCAGCCGGCTTTTCGACGTGGCCTATCTGAAGTCGATCTATCCTTATGCTGTCGTTCCACCGCCGGCACCGGGTGAATCCGGCGGTAAAAATGACATCCAACGCACGATAGATCGATTTCGCAAGCTATTTGAATAATCGTTTCAGAGAGGAATGACATGGCAAAGGCGACCAAATTTATTTTCGTGACCGGCGGCGTTTTGTCGTCACTCGGTAAAGGGTTGGCATCGGCCGCTATCGGAGCCTTGCTCGAAAGTCGCGGGCTGAGCGTGACGATTCAGAAACTGGATCCTTACATCAACGTCGATCCGGGCACAATGAATCCTTTTCAGCACGGGGAGGTCTTTGTGACCGACGATGGGGCGGAATCCGACTTGGATCTCGGTCACTACGAACGGTTCACGAATGCCGTTATCGGAAAAAACAACAATTTTACGACCGGCAAAATTTATTACTCGGTCATTACCAAAGAACGCCAGGGAGACTATCTAGGCGGTACAGTCCAGGTCATTCCCCACATCACCGATGAAATCAAGAACAGCATCAAACTGGTGGCGGACGGTGTGGATGTGGTCATCGTGGAAATCGGTGGAACCATCGGCGACATCGAGAGTCTGCCTTTTTTGGAGGCCATCCGCCAGTTCAGGACCGACGTCGGCAAGGAGAATGTGCTCTACATCCATCTGACGCTGGTACCTTACATCGGCACCGCCGGCGAACTGAAGACCAAACCGACCCAGCACAGCGTGAAGGAACTAAGGGGTATCGGTATTCAGCCCGATATTCTTCTATGCCGCACGGACCGTTATCTGTCGGAAGACATCAAGAGAAAAATTGCGCTGTTCTGCAACGTGAGCAAGGATGCGGTCATCACCGCCAAGGACGTGGACTGTATTTACGAAGTCCCGCTGGTGTTTCATCGAGAGGGGCTCGATGCCAAGATCGTGGAGCTGCTAAACATCTGGACTCGGGAGCCTCGCCTCGAGGCCTGGGAAAATTTCGTCAAGAAATATTCGTCTCCGCAAAACGAGGTGTCGATTGCAATCGTCGGCAAATACGTCGATCTGACGGAATCCTACAAGAGCCTGAACGAAGCCCTCTACCACGGCGGCATCGCCAACGACTGTCGCGTCAACCTCATCTTCGTCGACTCCGAACAGGTGGAGGACGGTACGTGCAGCCAGCATTTGAACCGTGCCGAGGGCATCCTGGTGCCGGGAGGCTTCGGAACGCGCGGCATCGAGGGGAAGATCTGTGCGGCAAACTACGCACGGGTCAACCGCATACCCTATTTCGGCATCTGCCTCGGCATGCAGATCGCGGTCATCGAATTCGCCCGCAATGTGGCCGGGCTCGAAGCTGCCAACAGCTCGGAGTTCGACGAAAACACCCCGTACCCGGTGATATACCTCATGACTGAATGGCTCGACGAGAAAACCGGCACCATCCAGAAACGGGACGTGAACTCGGCCAAAGGGGCTACGATGCGCCTCGGGGCGTACCCCTGCCGTCTCGAACCGGACACCCTGGCCCAAGACGCCTACCGGCGTGAAAATATCTCCGAAAGGCATCGACACCGCTATGAGTTCAACAACGCCTTCAAGGAAAAACTGATGGAAAACGGGATGGTCTTCAGCGGTCTGTCACCCTCGGGCGATCTGGTCGAGATCATCGAGATCAAAAATCACCCCTGGTTTCTCGGTTGCCAGTTTCATCCCGAGTTCAAATCGCGGCCGATGAACGCCCATCCGCTGTTTCGGACATTCATCCGGGCCGCCTTGGAGGGCAAGAAGTCGAGGGGATAATTTTGACGACTTTGTACTAACACTCATGGCCCTGGTTTGGGTCGCCACGGTGCATGAAAATGATGCGCCGAAGCCCAGATGAGCGGTTGAGAATAGTGGCTGACTGTTTGAGTCGCTTACGGGGTCTTAGACCGGACCCAGTGCCAATACCGCATGAAAGGCATACCATTTTGGGGTTAACAAGCCCGGCCCCCTTACTTGAAGACGGGCCTGGTCCGGGCTTAGACGCCGTTGGCGGCGAGTTTCAGCCGCGACTCGAAATCGGTTATCCGGGCGTAGGTGCCCACCTTATTTTTTCGCGAGCCCTCAGGCCGCCCCCACCGCCGCACGAGTGGTCACCTGCGCCACGATATACTCTCCGACCTTTTCAGCCGACCGGCCGAAGAGCTCTTCCATAACGACCAGTTCGAGGTATTCGTCCTTCCAGGGCACACTGTTTTCCTGAACGATGCTGGTGATGTGCTCGTATTTGCCGCCGAGGGCTTTGATTTTCATTGCCAGCGGGACACTCCGCTCGAATCCGATGTTGAGCAGCAGCAGGTGCTCGATAAAATTCGGCGTGCTCGGATTGGTGGAGATGATCGGTATGACCAGAATACTGCGGTCATCCTTACGTCCCTTGCCGATATACACATTGCCCTGGCGCACGATGATCCGCTTGGTCCCCTTGAGCCGGGTGTCGGTTTCCACGCGGGAGGGGATCGGCGCCAGAACACCGTCTTTTCGCTCAACGTGGATGGTGGTGTCATCCGTGGGTTCCCCCAACAGGTTCAGGTTGCCGATGCGGTAACGGATGGCTCCCTTGATGTCGTCGATGATCCCCTGCAGGTTCCGCAGGACGATGATATTGCCGGTGGTCAGCTGCGACACATTGAAGTCGTAGTCGGCCAGCGTGTCGAACAGCAGCCCCTCCAGCTTTTCGCTGAGGCGGCTGGTACCGACGGTCACGGTTTTGGCCTGGTGCTTGATGGCGTCGACGGGACGGGCCATGGCGTTGATACATTCACCCAAACTGCGAAAGAGATGATTCAGCATTTGGCTCGGGGTGCCCTTGGTGCCGAAGTCGACCTCGAAGTCGCTCACGGGCAGTTTGCCGGCCAGGTACTTCAGCAGAAGTGTGATGTCCGCCGCCGCCTGCAGACCCATGCTGGCGGGGAAATGGTTTTGAGACTTTTTCCGGCGAAAGTCTCTGTAAAAGGTGACGATTTTTTCCCGGAAGGTTTTTTCGAGCAGGATTTCGTACAGGTCCAGACCACCGGTAGTGTATTCGTCGAGCGTTTTTTGGAGGTCGGCCTGAAAATTGTACATGAAAAGCGATCCCTCGTTGAAGGTCAGGGCGGCGTAGTAGCCCCAGATGTGACCGACCAGGGTATTCAGGATCGGGGCCAGGTGTTCGCTGACCGCCGGCACGTGAAACACGTCATCGGCGTACTGCTCGAAACGCGTTTCCCCCTCGGTGGCGATCACCACCGGGGTGGCCTTGTGGGCCTTGAAGATGGCGGTGTCCTTGATGATGTCGCCAAGGACCGCTTCTCGGGTGCCGGCCGCGCAAACGATGATCAGCGGCTCGGCGGAAAGATCGATGTGCTTCTTGTCTTCGACAAAATCGGTGGAGATGGTCTTGTAGCAGAGTTCGCTCAACTTGATGCGAATTTCATCCGCCGAGGCTTTGTTGGGACCGCTGCCGACGACCGCCCAGTGTGCTTTCTGGGTGGCCAGCCGCTTGGCGGACGCACCGATACGCTCGTGAGTCGCCAGGACCGTGCGCATGTGGGTGGGGATGTCGAGCAACCGTTGGATTTCTGCGGAAACGAAGTCGGCATCCCTGCGGTTTTTCAGGCCGGCGATGTAAAGGCCCAGCAGGGAACCGGCCACGATCTGGGAGTAGAAGGCCTTGGTGGAGGCGACCGACATCTCGATGTCGCGCCCGCTGCTGGTATACATCACCCCGTCGACCTTGAAGGTGATGTCCGAGTCGCGCCGGTTCACGATGGCCAGGGTATGCGCGCCCCGTTCGCGCACCATCACGACCGTTCGATTGGTGTCCGTGGTGGTCCCGGACTGGCTGATCGCAATCACCAGCGCGTCGGTCATGCTGCCGGCGGCGTCCTGTTCGTTCAGCGTGAAACCGCTCAGCTCGGATGCCTTGAGAGCCCGGACCTGAAGGGCCGGGTCGTTCAGGTAGTAGTTCAGGATATCGGCGCAGGCCAGCGCGGCGACGCCCGCGGTTCCTTGGCCCACGAAGTAGATGCGCCGGATCACCGGCGCAACCGAATCGCCTGTCAGGGACCGGCGCAGCTTTTTCGGAACAACGGCGTCGAGGTTTACGACACATCGCTTCCGGCCGTTTTCCTCCCGGATTTTCCAGCGGTTCTGGAGGGTCCTTTCAACCGAGTTTGGTGATTCCGAGATCTCCTTGAGGAAATAGTGCGGAAAATTCTGGCGGTCGATGTCCCGTGAAGTGATCTCGGTATGTTTGATGTCGGTTTCCTTGAGGACGATCGGGGTGCCGTCGTAATACATGGCCCGGATACCGGCCAGACCCCCGGCGCTTTCCTGATCGAGGATGAAGATCTGTCCTTGAGTGTCGCCGTTTTTTCCGGCGACAATCTTGGCCCCGTCCATTTTCAGAAAATCGGCGGTTTCTTCCACGAAACCGTAAACCTCGGATGTCGGCATGTACAGGTCCTCGGACAGGCCGACGAAGACAGTCTGGCCGCTGCCCTTTTGCGCCAGGAAAAATTTGCCCGGTGCCAGGTCGGTGTGCATTGAAATGGCGTGCGAGCCCTTGAAATCGTTGACCGCCCGGCGGAAGGCTTCCTCCGGCACGCAACCTTGTTGGATGTACTTTTCCACTTGAAGCGGAATGATTTTGGTGTCGGTGGTAATGTCCCTGTGGAGCTGTTTGCCGCCGTTCAGGTGCTCGGCTTTGAGGGTCAGATAGTTGTCGATATCGCCGTTCAAACAGACGTGGATGATGCCGCCGTCTATGCCGCAGCCCGACAAAACGTGATTATCGACCGGATGGCAGTTGGCTTCGGTGATGGCCCCTACCGATGCCCAGCGTGTGTGGCTGGAAACGGTGTGGTTCGCATGCGGGCAGGCCGCCAGGAGATGAAATATACGGTCTTCTTTGATTTGCT
>JBATHN010000144.1:0-4403 GCA_049666885.1 Desulfobacterales bacterium | reverse complement strand
CGATAGGGGAAGGAGGGATTGAAAATAATCTGAATCCAGTCAGTCGGGTAAAGCAAGCCGTTCTCGCCGACACGGAAACCTTGCGGGGTTTGCATCCAGCTGTTGGCCGACAGGATCCAGAAAGCGGACAGCAGGGTGCCGAATGCGACAATGATGGTCGCTGCGAAATGCATTTTGGGGCTGACCCGATTCCAGCCGAACAGCATGATGCCGAGAAAAGAGGCTTCGAGAAAAAAAGCCGTCAAAACCTCAAAGCCGAGAAGCGGGCCGACGACATTGCCGACCTTGTCCGCAAAGACAGACCAATTGGTGCCGAATTGATACGACATGACCACACCGGAAACGACTCCCATGCCGAAAGTTACCGCAAATATCTTGACCCACATACGGTAAATGTCTTCGTAAATCCGGTTTCCGGTCTTCAACAACCGCCACTCGACGACCACCAGCCAGCTGGCCAAGCCGATCGTGAAAGCGGGAAAGATGATGTGAAAAGATATCGTAAAGGCGAACTGAATACGCGCCAACAATACCGGATCGAGATGTGCCATCATAAATTCACCCTTTTTTTATCGTGTTCAACTCAGTATCGTTTCACTGAGGGATTTTTTTAAAGTTCCCCTTTTTTCAAAGGGGGAAAAACCGTTCTCTGTGTACGCGTTCTTAGGCATGAGTTTGCGCGCTTGTTTGCCTACATCTCCTTCAGCATCCATATTTGGTGAATCCCGCCGAAGTCACAACGACCTTTTGCTGAGCAGGTAGTGGGACACGAGCCACTCCCGACCGTCGCGATACCCCCAAAGCTCGGCGCAGGCCATGAAGAAAATTCTCCAGCGTTGAAACCATCGTGTGGCGTCTTCAGGTCCATACGTCTGTTGCATGACCGTCATAATCGTATTTTTGTTGTTGTCCATGTTCGTCAGCCAGGCTTCGGCCGTTTGGCTGTAATGCCGGCCGTTGACCCGCCAGTGTCGCTCGATTTTCAGGTTGTCCTGAAGGCGAAAAAGCAAATCGTCCGAGGGCATGATGCCGCCGGTGAAAAAATAGCGGCCCATCCAGTTGTCGTTCCCGCCGGTTTCGTATACGTATGCGAATTTCCGGTGAGTAAAGATGTGGATGAACAATTTGCCCTCGGGCGCCAGCCATGTGTCGATTCGGTCGAGCAGGCGCGGCCAGTTGCGCATGTGCTCGAACATTTCTACCGACACCACGCGGTCAAAAATCTGGTCAGTGCTGAAATCGTTCATGTCGGCGGTGATCACCTGGAGGTTGGTCAGGTTCAGTTTAGCTGCTTTTGCGGTGATGTATTTCCGTTGCGACGCAGAGTTCGACACGGCGACAATTCGGCTTTTCGGATAGTGCTGCGCCATCCACAAAGACAACGACCCCCAGCCGCAGCCGAGTTCCAGTATGGCCATGCCGTCTGTGATTTCGGCCCGCTCGCAGGTCAACGCCAGCATGGCCGCTTCGGCTTCATCGAGATTCCGGACGTCCTCCGGCCAGTAGCACCCACTGTACTTAAGGTGCTTGCCGAGCACGGCTTCAAAAAAGCCGGCTGGAACCTCGTAGTGCTGCTCGTTGGCGTCACTTGTGTGCACCGCAATCGGGCTTTCATGCATATGAGCGATAAATCGATCTAAAGCCTCGCGCTGCGCTTGCGGGTCGCTCCGTTCTTCCTGAGCCAGACGCTGCTTGTCGAGATAACGGATGCCCAGCCGGATCAAGCGGTCCGGCAGAAGACCCCTGTCTGCCATATCGATCAACATTTTCACCCTCCCTCTTTCTTGGGGAACCACGGGAAGAAGGCGTTTGTACGCCTGACGTAGTCTACATACCCCGGACGGGTACTGGTAATTGTCTTCTCCGTTAGGGGAATCCCTGTCATTTTGAGTAACACCGCAGTAACGATCACCGGGCTGAAAACTGTCCACCAGCTTCCGGGAGTTGCAAAGGCCACGAAGAAAATGCCCCACCAAACAAGAAACTCGCCAAAGTAGTTCGGGTGCCTGGAGTACGCCCACAATCCCCGGTCCATGACTTTGCCTTTGTTTTCCGGGTTTGTCTTGAAGCGGGCCAACTGCCAGTCGCCGATCGATTCGAAAAGGAAACCGGCTGTCCAGACACACGCACCAACAATATCGAGCCAGGTCAGGTCATTTGGTGACGATGACATTTGACCGAATTGCGGGGCCAGTGAAATACACCACATAACAACAGCCTGGAGGATGAATACCTTAAACAGACTCACAATCCAGAAGTTTGCCCCACTTTCCTTCCGCCATAGACCATAGCGCGGGTCTTCGCCTTTGCCGCAGTTTCGCCACGACAAATAGAGGCTCAGTCTCAGCCCCCAGAGAGTCACCATTGCGGCAATCAGGACCCGTCGCGCCGCATAGCCGTCAGAAAGAATCAGCGTTATCCAGGCAATCAGAACAAATCCCAATCCCCAGAGACTGTCGACCACCGTTACATTTCTGTAAATGAGGCTGATAATCCAGCCGATGATCATCATTACGACCACGGTCGTGAGATGTATCAATACTATTTTGGTAAAAGGTTCCATTTGTCAAAATACATTTCGTCAAAATCCATTCGTTGACGCTACGCCAGCACCTCAGAGGGCTCCAAAGGGTTCCGAACCGATTGGCCATTGCGTCGAAGCGTTATCGCCGTGCGGATGTCTCGGTGAATACGGCTGCTGATCGGGTAGGTCAGCGCAATGGCGAACGCAATGATGTTGCAGGCCGACGGCACCAGGGCGTAGAGGGCCCTGAGTGTAAGGCGGACCTGCTCGGATTGCTCGACATTGGGGGTGTAGCCGGCAAGTCCCAATACCGACAGGCCGATGCCGACACCGACGGCAGCCGCCATTTTTTTGGCGATCGACCACAAACCGATATATTGCCCCTCGCGTCTCTCGCCGCTCATAAGTTCGTCATAGTCTATCACGTCGGCCTGAATAGCCGATGGTATGGCCAGTGTGGCACCAAAACCGATGCCCGATATAAAAACCAGTATGCCGTAAATGAGCGCGTCACCCGGTCCAAGGAAAAATACACCGATGAAAGCGCCGGTATTGATCGCCATGGATGCCAGCCAGGCGAACTTTTTTCCGGTTCTGCGCGAAACCTGGATCCAACCCGGCAGAAACAGGATGCCGGATGCAAAATAAATCAGCAGGAAGAGATCGGCAAGATCGGATTGCAGGACATACTGTACGTAGTAGAGGATCAGGGTTGCCGGCAGATTGTTGCCGACCGCACTGATGGTGTAGGCCACCAGCAGAATCATAAAGGGACGGTTCCGGGTTACCTGGCGCAGCCCTTTAAAGAGATTGACATGGGTCTCCTTCTTTCTCTGAGGCAATTCCCTAATGGTTAGAACACACCACCAACATGCCGCAACGATCAAAGGGGCATATAGAACCGATATCCAGAAAAATTTTGTCCTTTCCCCGCTTGCATCGTTCGAGAGGCCGAACAGCCACTGGACCAAAGCCGGAGAACTCGCTGCAGCGAGCGTTCCGGCAATCAAAAATCCGTCCCGCATGGCAAAGAGAGAGGTGCGGTCATCGTAATCGAAGGTGATTTCCGGACCTAAAGATTCATAGGGGACGACCACCACCGTCCAGAACAGGAACAGGGCATATATGAACACGGTGAACCACACCGTCTCAAATGCCGGTGAAGCCTCGGGAGGGTTGAACAAAAAGAACATTGTCAGCGCAACAAAAACAGCGCCCACCGCTATATAGGGACGCCTGCGGCCATACCGGGTGCGAGTTCGATCGGAGATGTAGCCGATGGCCGGATCGGTCAAGGCATCGAAAATACGAACGCTCAGCAGAATGTAGCCTAACCCGATAATGTCGATACCCACCACGTCGGTGTAAAATTTGGGCAGGTAGACATATACAGGTATACCAACTACCGCCAGTGAGAAAGCCGGTAGAGAGTAGGTCAGTTTTCTGAAGAACGGGACCTTATTTTCTATTGCGTCATTCATTATAGCCCCATAATCTGGCGCTTGAAAGATTCGTCTATCGGCTCTTGCCCGATCCAGATGGAAAACAATGCCGTCGCAAAATCGGCGCCCTCGACAACGCCTTTGGGCTCACCATTCAGCGCCAGCTCGGTTCCCCTGCCGGGAATATAGGTCAATGCGTATCGATCACCGGGTCCAACGTCTTCATACAATGAGTTGTGATAGTCTATTTGCTGACGAAGCTTCTCAATGGTCGCTTTATCGACGTTTTTTTCCATCATCTCTACCGTTGCCGGACCAAATTCCTCACCTTTAAAGGATCTCAAGTACTCAACCTCTAACCTCTTTGCTCTGTCCGCCAAGGCTTCGTTTATGGATGCACCTTCTTCGAGGTAAAAAGCACCTGCGTATACTTTGAA
>JBATHN010000143.1:0-3030 GCA_049666885.1 Desulfobacterales bacterium | reverse complement strand
CCGATGGCGAAAATGATCGGCTGGCGCGGATCGTTCCAGGGTCTGTCCATCTGCCCGTGGCGCTCGAAAAGCACCGCCGCCAGGCCGCTGCCGCCCACGTGCACGCTGCGTCCTTCGAGGCTTTCGACGGTGCCGCGGCCGGATGTCAGATCCACAACGAGCACTCTGAAATCATCCCGGATCATGATGCCGCCTCCTTCGATTCCTCTTTTGGGTCCAGTTTCGGGTCCGGCGCGCCGGGAACATCAACCAATTCCAGGCAGTCGTGCGGGCAGAACGGAACGCAGCGGCCGCAATGGATGCACACGAACGGTTCGCCCGTCGGATCGAGATAAATGGCGTCAACCGGACAGGCCGCATCGCAGGCGCCGCATCGAATGCACAGGTTTTTTTTCACCACCACGCCGCCGCCCTTGCGCTGGGAATAGGCCCCCGTGGGACACACCTCAGCACAGGGTGCAGGATCGCAGGCGAGACAGGGTTTGGCTTCGAAACCGGTGGACAGCCCGCCCGAGGACAGGATGCGGATGCCGGCCGTGTCCCAGGACAGGCGCTTGTGCACCAACCGGGCACATGCCAGGGAACAGGCGTGGCAGCCGATACAGCGCTCCATTCTGGGGGTGGTCAATATCTTCATGGGGGCCACCTTGATCGGATCGAATGATGAGATTTAAAAAGACCGGACAACACTCAAAAATAGGAATAAGCCTTTTGCGTGTGCGAGTGTGTCAAGAATGGTCTTGTGTGTCAATATCCATGTCAATTCAGCATGTTGAATGGCGCTAAATTCGGCCGGCAACCGCATTAAAATGTCTCCAACAAAATTACTGATGTTGCATAAAAAACTGGTTGCTATTGACTCGGACGGCTTTTCCCGCCGCGTTGAGGAAATGTAGGAGGTCTTGTTGTAATTTCAGTTTTCCGGGATATTCTCGACGGATTTGCAGGTCGCTTGTAGAAAACAGAACTCTCCACTGGGCGGTACTGTTTGAAGGACTTCGATCACCTCGAACTCGTCCCTGCCAAGCTGAACGCGGTCACCAGCTTGCGGCGGCCTACGGGTATTATTAATAGTTGGGGGTCGTTCAGCACCAGTTACAACATAGCTCACTTTATATTTTATCACAAATTTAGGGAGCCGCTTGCTGTGTTCCACCCCCTTAATTATTTTAAAATTCAAAATAATAAACCGCCATAATTGGTAAACCTTACAATTTATCCAAAAAGCATCTTTACTTGCCATCTAGATATCATTTCCCTTTCTCTTCACTCAGGAATGATCTGCCAACCAAAGCGTGAACGAAGCTTATATATCATTGACATATGAATTATTCGTTTGATCCAGGCACATGATAGCCCTTTTTCCAAATGGGTAATGGACTCATCTCGCCCATAACTGTTGGGGAAGCGAAGATAGTTGGGTACCACGGGGTAGACGATCACCGAGACTGCAGAACCGCTCCAGAGAGAATGGCCCATCGAAGCGATACAGGTGGTGAACATTTCTGTCATTCTCTCTTGGTAAGAAATTTTGCCCCCTTGTATTAATCCTATAATATTCTTGGCGACGAGGCGCCCAATAATTCCGGAGACCATCCCAGTGCGCGGTGGGGCCGCAGTGATATTTGTTCCATTCGGCGTTGTATATGGAACGGAAATGGGTCCGGGAGCAGCGAAGGCGATACCGGCAGCAAAAATGTTTCTATAGGTCGGATTTTGATAGATGGCCGGCCAGGCTTCAGGGGCATAGTGCAGGCTTTCATAGGGCAAACCATAAAAACCATCAACGAGTACAAAGCCGGCGTCATTCGTTATTTTTTTCGATATATCTTCTCCGGCTTTATCAATATATTTTAGTTTCACTCCGAGGAACCGGGGAATGAGCATCGCAAAATCATATCCGGTTTCTCCGTCGTTCCCATTGTAGTCTTCCCAATAAATTCGATCCTCGTTGACCTCCTTGACACCTTTCTGTACTTCCCACTTGATATCGTATTGGCTAAAGATGTCTCTAATGAATTTTTCACTGGAAAGCGTCGATCCCCTTTTCTTGACATGGATGCCTCCCACGCCAAAATCCCCTAAAACTGGTTCGTTTGACAACCACAACAAGTCCGCTTTATCGCGCAACCTTAATTTTACCAGATCTTGATGGATATTCATTAAATATTCAAAAGCAGCACCCTGGCAAGTGCTTTCTGGATGTCCCACACCGATTACAAATCTAATCTTTTCACCGCACCGCATGCGATCAAGGTATTCATGATATACCTTACTAGAATATACAGCAGACCCAAGCCAGCAAACAGAAAGAGTGTAACCATCAATCGGCCCCAAACCTTTTGTCCCTTCCCAATTCAATGTCGGCCCTGTGGCAAGGATCAGGTAATCGTAGTCTACCCTGAGGACATCGCAGCAATCGACTTTTTGAGCGAGTATGTATTTTTCATCTGGATGAACCTCCGTGGCTGTTCCGTGTACGAAACGGACATTGATTCTGTCATAAATTTTTTTCAAGGGGACTCTAACTTTTTCCGGCCCCATACGCCCAATACCGACCCAAATGAGTGAAGGAAGATAGAGAAAATAGTCGAATTTATTGACCATAGTGATTTCATGGTCGTACCCAAGCTTGTTACCAAGGTAAATCGCGGCAGTGTGACCGGCAAAACCAGCACCAATGATGACCACCTTTGCCATGCTTATCCCTTTTTAAGTAACTCTTCCGAAACGACAGTAACTGCGTTTATGCTCTAACCATCGATGTAGCGGACAGCTTGGGCTTTCACATAGCGCAAGTAATACAGAGGCGTAGTCGATACGATTGTTTTGCATCGATCGTGACATTCTCTTGTCTATGCAAGACGTCAAGGCGAGCTCGGATCTATTTTTTCAGGATATATTTTTAATGTTTACCCTCTCGGCGCCAAATCGTCGAAGATGGTAAAGTTGGTCCGATAAACGGGCCTAACCGGTTCCGATATCCTGCCGAAACCTAAAAGAAAGGTCGGCGGCAATGTTTCGAAAAAG
>JBATHN010000142.1:0-2274 GCA_049666885.1 Desulfobacterales bacterium | reverse complement strand
CGGTTTGCTGGCTGTGGTGGCCGAGGAGGAAACCCTGATCGACGTCACCGAGAACATCAATCTGGCCCGGCGGCTGGACGCCGTGGACGGTATTACCGGCATCCTGGCCGCTCCCCACGAGTTCGAGCAGCAAAACGGCCGCGTTTGCCACCAGGGACGGCCGGTTTCGTTGATATTCATGGCTTTCAACAACGACGTTTTCCTCAAACTGCACCGCAAGCACGATCTGACACCGCTCTACCAGGCCATCCGGGAAAACCGGGTTCTCAATCCCCGCGGCACCGAACCTATCAATGTGAAAAGCATGTTCGAAGTCATCACCGGACCGCAGTCCGTGCGCTTCGATCCGGAAACGGTGCGCCGAACCCCCTGGACCCGGCGTTTTTTCTCCCGCCGGACGACCGGTCCCCGCAGCGAGTCGATCGGGGAGCTGGTCGAATGGACCCGTCAAAACTGGCCTAACCTGGTGTTGAAACCCGAGCGTGGCTATTCCGGGATCGGCGTAAAGGTGGGTGCGTTCGGCCAGGATGCGGACGAGATCATCGAGACGGCCCTTGCCAAGGGTGGGTATATCGTTCAGGAAAAAGTCGCGCTGGGCCTGTGGGGGGAAGCCATGCCGGAAATCGACCGTGGACGGGGGCGGATCGTTCTCAAAAACCGCCAGACTGACTTCCGCTGCCTGATCGGCCCCGACCAGGTCTTCGGCTTTCTGTGCCGGTTCGGGGACGTGCCCACCAACGTGGGCAGCGGCGGCGGCGTGCAGCCGATGGCCATTCTGAACTCCCCCATGACGGTGCGCGAGGCGGTCGATCGCATCAACGGCACCATCGCGGAAATGGATTATGGCGATCTGCTGGCGATCGAAAACGAGCAGATCGCACTGGCGCTGAAGGAAAAATTCACCTACCTGCTGGGACCGATCAAGATCGCCTTACGGCCCCGCATCATCACGGCGGAACAGCTGACCGAGCTGGGGATTTACTGCAGGGCCATGTGGGATGACAGTATCAAGCTGGAGCAAATGTGGCATGCCGGCGAACTGGATGACTACATCGATATCGAAGAAGAAGAACTGGAAATCGCGCGCCTGCAGCCCTGGCACGGCGGCCCGGCCATTTTCGCGGCGGACGGCCTGTTCGGTTTCGGTGCGCACCTGGAGGAGCCATGACCATCGACGTGGACCCCGACTGGTGGAAGACCCTGTTCGACGAAGTATACTTGGTGACCGATGCCCGCAGTGTCGGCGATGACGACATCACGCGGCAGGAGATCGATATCTTCCTTGCGCTTGTTCCCATGCAGCCCGATGATCGCATCCTCGACCTGTGCGGCGGTCACGGGCGGCACACACTGGAGCTTTGCCAACGCGGTTTCCGCGACTGCACCGTGCTGGATTACTCGCGGTCGCTGCTCGACATCGGTGCACGGGATGCCGCCCAGAAGCGCTATCCCGTTCAGTTCGTGCAGGGCGATGCCCGTCAGACCGATTTGACCTCCGAGGCCTTCGACCACGTGCTCATCCTGGGAAACTCTTTAGGCTACATCCCGGAGCCGGATGCAGACCTGCGCATCCTGCAGGAGAGTCGGCGCCTCCTCAAGTCGCGGGGTTGGCTGCTGCTGGACGTCACCGATGGGGAGGCCGTGAGCACGAAGATCGCTCCACATGCCTGGCACGAGATCGGCGATGACGTGGTCGTCTGCCGGCAGCGGGAAGTAAAAGACGGTCTTGTCTGCGCCCGGGAGATGGTGCTGAGCAAAGGGCAGGGGATGATCCGAGATAGAACTTACTGCATCCGCCTTTACGGTGCGGACGATCTGGCTGCGCTGATCACCCGCGCAGGTTTCGGTAACGTGCAAGTCCATAGCGATGCGTCGGCCTTAAGCCGCACGGAAGATGTCGGCTGCATGAACCACCGCCTGGTGGTCGCGGCCCGGAAACCGTGAATCGAAGGAAATTGCTTCTTGCGCTATGAAGGCCCCATATACCGGCCACCGAGTGAAGCCGACAGCCTTTTGATTCAGGCCACAGTGGGATGTCCGCACAACAAGTGCACCTTCTGCATGGTTTACAAGAAAGGACCCTTGTACAGGGTAAGGCCTGTGAAAGAAATCTGCGAAGACATCGATGAGGCGTGTGATGTCTATGGGGAGAAGGTAAAATCTCTCTTCTTTCCGGCCGGCAATTCCATTGTCATGCCGACCCGGGACCTGGCCGCTATATGCCGCTACAGCATGGATACATTTCGGAGTCTTAAAAGAATTACCGTGTATGGA
>JBATHN010000141.1:0-1800 GCA_049666885.1 Desulfobacterales bacterium | reverse complement strand
ACCTAATTGTAAGCGTTTACAGGGTGCCGCAGATGCAAGGCGTCGGGCGCGCAGACGTACTTTTGTACTTCAAGTGCCCGACAACGAAGCGGATGCGGTGCCCTGTGAACGCTTACAAAAAATCTTCCCTATCCTCTTCATGGCGTGCTAAATTTGACGTTCAGTCTTCTCTCTGGTAAAATTACACTTAACGATAAAAAATTACATCGGTCGATGATAATGCCAAACTCCGAGTGATCGGAGGACGGAAAGCCACGGGTCTCAAATGAGACAGCCGGGTTGCCAAGGCTCGTGAATGACAAGCCGTGCTGCCGTGGGTAGCGCGGCTTTATTTTTTGGGACGGGTCAAATGAAAGGCTTCAGCAAATTGTAACCATTCACAGGGCTGCAACGTCCGATGCGCTTCAAACCACCTCATTGTAAGCGTTTACAGGGTGCCGCAGATGCAAGGCGTCGAGCGCGCAGACGTACTATTGTACTTCAAGTGCCCGACAACAAAGCAGATGCGGTGCCATGTGAACGCTTACAGCAAATTGAAAGCGGAACCTGTGCAGAAACTTATTCGTATTAACCGAGACAATAAAAAATACCCTCCGGGACAGACAAAGAAACGTTAATCCGAATAAAAGGCCCCGCATATGACGATCGAAAATGTGGAACTGGACACATTCGATACAGAGAGAAGACGGTATCGACGGGTAGCTGCAAATAATCCGATTACATACGTACTGGTCAATGAGAGAGGATCGAAAATCGGCCAGGGGATCGGGAAGGCCATCAATGTGAGTCAATCCGGTATCTTGTTGGAAACCTACGAATTCATCGGGTCCACGTATTTATTTCTTGTTTCGAACGATGTAGAGGACAAACTGATTGAAATTGTGGGAAAGGTGATTTTTTCGAGAGAGGTTTCCTTGTGCGTGTTCAATTCCGGCATCAGCCTGAGGGGAGAACACGAGGACAACGTCAAGTTCAGAAGGGACTTGATCCGGGTCTTTCACCAAAGGCATGTTCTCGGCATTGCGAATTAATCCAATGATGAATTCCTGGATTAATCGAGAATCAAAAATTCATCCGAACGCCGCCACACAGGTAATTTGATCCACTTTCACCAATGGTTGAATTGGCTCCGGAACGATGATGAAGTCGAAAGTCCAAATTCCACTTCGGGTATCGAGGAAGGCCGAATGTCAAATCCAGCATGAGAGAGAGCAGCAATTTTTGAGCTTCATCATTCTTTGCCAATTCTGTTTTTGAGATCTCGGTATAATATGAAAGCCCGGCACCGGCCCCAAAACTGGTGTCGATATATCTGTCCCAGGGAAAAGGATACCAGCGACCCACCGCTAACCCCACAAATTCCCACTGATCATTGTCGTCTCCAAAGTGTTTGTCAATCTGCCCTTCCAACTCAACTCCGATCCATTTTTTCGATTTATAGATGTCTCTGGCAAGCGCTAAGATGACAAGATAATTACTATCAGTAGAGGCCTCCTGCTTCAGAACAATTTCATCCATATTGTTCTGAACCAGCGTGCCGACATCGACAGTGAGATGCCAGTTATATTCAGTTTTAGCCGATGGGTGTTCAGCCCTTGCAGCGAGCACCGGAGTTAAGGTTAGCACAAATACCGCAATAAATAGGAATTTTGAATTTATATTGGATAGCTTGATACCATTTAGACAAGCGATCCAATTGCAACCATTTTTTTCATTTTGATTTTTCACTATGCACACCTGAGCACTTTGGATTCAGTTGGAAATTTATCCAATCCTACAGCAGGATGCGTGCCAGACATG
>JBATHN010000140.1:0-2338 GCA_049666885.1 Desulfobacterales bacterium | reverse complement strand
CTCAGTTGCCGGCGCCGTGTCATCGACCTGCGAAGTCGCCGGGAAGCACTGCGGACTCAGGGCCGAGCGGTGGGCGGCAAGCCTTAGTGGTCCTGTTCGTAAATACGGTGACGCACCGAGATGACGGCGGCGCCCGCAGCGCAAGGCGCGAGAAGCGAGCATACCAAGCGTATGCGAGCGCCGAGCAACACGGCGCGGCGGGATGCATCGGTCATTGAATGCCACCGTATTTACGAATAGGGTCACTAAGAACCCGCGCTCAAGCTCGTCCACCGTGCGCGCCACATAAAATACCCCGACTAACCGGAAACACTCACCCGCCGGTTTCACCCGGCTCGGCATCCTCCGACCTGATGTGCCCCCCTCGCCTGTGAGGGTTGAATCGAATCTGCCCACCCCAGTTCAAACCGTTCCCTAAAATTTATGTGTGACTAGACACCATATACCGTCGCGGTCGGGCCATTTTTTCTCTTCGACACGTCAAGCGGCTTGTCATTTTCACGATTCTATGTCAGAGAGATGACTCGTTTCCGTTCATGAATGGTCTTTGTCCGAGCCTTTAACGAAGCTGAGGATGGGCACTGATCCGTTGCGACCCATCGTTTCCGGAGGTTTTTAATGAACGATTTCAATCCGACTCACTATCGATTTGCCCTCACACCCGATTTGGATAGCTTCAAATTCTCCGCCCGAGTCGAAATTGCCGGTGAGCTTCCCGAAGCGCAGACAGGGGTGACCTTGAACATATTAGAGTTGGCTATTTGGCGCTGCATCGTGCGCCTGGACGGCAAGGAGGTCATCTGTCCCTTCAGCGTAGACCCGCAGAAAGAGGAATTGCACATCCGGCTGCCGCGCGACATTTCCGGAAGTCTGACACTGATTGTCGAGTACGAGGGTCAGATCAACGACCGGATGGCCGGTTTTTACCGCAGCCGTTACCGGAAAGATGGTCAAACACGCTATATCGCCGTGACGCAATTCGAGGAAAGTGACGCCCGCCGGGCGCTTCCCTGTGTGGATCATCCTCTTAAAAAAGCGACCTTCACGATTGAAATGATCATCGACGCTGGTCTTTCTGCGATATCCAACACGCTTATCGACACCGAAGAGCCCCTGGCACACGGCAAAAAGCGGGTAATCTTTCAACGGACTCCCAAAATGTCGACTTATCTGCTGTTCTTCGGTGTCGGGGAGTTCGAAATCGTTGTGAATTCTGAAGATCCGCGGGTGAGGGTCGCTACCACCCCGGGCATGACGCCATATACCGGATATGGCCTCGAATTCGGCCGCCAGGCACTCGCGTATTGCGAAGACTACTATCGGATCCCCTACCCGCTGCCGAAGATGGATTTGATCGCCATTCCGGACTTCGCGTTCGGAGCCATGGAAAACTGGGGCGCGATCACCTTTCGTGAAAATCTGCTGCTGCACTATCCGGATTCGACGTCCCGGGCGGGCGAAGAGCGGATTTGCGAGGTGATTGCACACGAAATCGCCCATCAGTGGTTCGGGAACCTCGTGACCCCCTCGGATTGGCGCTACCTTTGGCTCAACGAGAGTTTTGCCACCTTCTTCGGTTTTGGGGTCGTCGACAACTACCATCCGGAGTGGGGCATCTGGGAGCAGTTTATCGGCAGTCAAACCGAAGGTGCGCTCGTGCGCGACGGGTTGCACGAGACATTCGCGATCGAAATTCCGGGCGGTGAGCACGTGGTGATCAACACCAGCACGGCGCCGATTATCTACAGCAAAGGCGGCAGCATCCTGCGACAAGTTTTGGGATTTATCGGTCCGGAATTGTTCCGGGATGGGTTGCACCGGTATCTGGAAACGTACGCCTACGGCAATGCCACCAGCCGCCAGCTCTGGGAGGCCTTCGAATCCTCATCCGAAAAGCCGGTGACCCAGATGATGAAAAGCTGGATCGAACAACCGGGATATCCGCTGATTACCGTTGAACGACGGGACGATCAATTGAGCTTGCGGCAGCACCGGTTCACCTACCTGCCCAACACCTCCGGACAGCTCTGGGACGTACCGATTACGGCGCGGTTGATTAACCGAAACGGCGATGAGCGGATCGTTCGACACCTCATGACCGGGGAAACCGCCGTCATCGAACTGGCTTCCGATACGGCGGCTTACAAAATCAACGCCGATCAAACCGGATTCTACCGGGTCCAGTATCTGAATCCTGAGGATCTCGAAACCCTCAGTGAACGGGTCCGTGACAAATCATTATCGACCGAAGACCGTTGGGGACTCCAGAATGACGTGTATGCTGCGGTCCGAAGCGGCAACACCGGCATCGATGTTTACCTGGCTTTTCTCGAGTATT
>JBATHN010000139.1:0-6787 GCA_049666885.1 Desulfobacterales bacterium | reverse complement strand
TTTTCAGCCGCAGTATGTCATAAGGGGACAATGCCTGGTTCAAATCGCGGCAGCATGCGTTGAAGCACGGCACCGCCGGCGAGCAGTCGAATGAGAATGCCGTGTCAGCGGTCAAGGGTATGATTTTAGCGTGCATAACGATTTGCCGACCTTTTTTTGCCGCTTCTTGTAGCACGGCCGGCCGAGATCGGCAACCCGCAACCCGTAACCGGCAACCCGCTATGAACCCTGTTGTTTCGATGGCGGCCGGCGGCCGACTCGCTGGACCGTTTAAATGAGGGCATTCTTCGCTTTTTCCACAATATGTAGTGCTGTTTTAAACTCGGCCGACTATATATTGAAACATCATGAGGCGGCGTTTAAGGGCTTAATTATTTTAACATTTGATTACTCGAAAGTTCTTGACAAGAAAAATGTTGGATGATAAACATTCTACTTTGCTGGGGCTATATATTATTGATATTATAAGATATATTTTGCCTGGGCGTCATTTTTCCGATACCGTCTGTTCCGGTTGAATCACGAGCGAAAACGGCATTCACGCCGTGTAATAAAATCAAGACGTGCCAAAATGGCCCGAGAATTTTTGGCCGAATAGAAGAAGGGGGGTGTTAAGGACCGGGTTTTTTTAGGACAGAATATTGGCGGATGTTTCATGTTGGAAATTGATCCAAAAACAAACGAGGAGGTATAGTCAATGCCAAGTTTTGTAATTGATGAAAAATGTGACGGCTGCAAGGGCGGTGACAAAACTGCTTGTATGTACATTTGCCCCAACGACCTGATGGTGTTGGAACCGAATGCAATGAAAGCATACAATCAGGAGCCCGACCAGTGCTGGGAGTGTTTCTCCTGCGTCAAGATCTGCCCCACCCAGGCAATCGAAGTTCGCGGTTATGCCGATTTCGTCCCGCTGGGAAGCAGTGTTATGCCGATGCTGGGCACCGAGGATGTCATGTGGACCTGCAAGTTCAGAAACGGCCTTATCAAACGCTTCAAGTTCCCCATCCGGACCACTGCGGAAGGTACGGCCAATGCTTACAAGGATATGAAAGGCAAGGATATCGAAAGCGGCCTGCTGGCCACACAGGAAGCAGACGGCTACGAGATTCCGAGGCCCAAGGCAACCGTTTAGGCACGGGCTGACTTTTCAGATTCCATTCGCAAAATGACACATGAATCATTACCTATCCCTATTAAGGAGGATGAAATATGGCATTACCAAACAAACCTTTGGGTGAACTTAAGGCCGTTAAAGATCCTGAAGTCGAGGAACGCGAAGTTGATGTTCTGATCGTCGGAGGCGGTATGGCTGCCTGCGGCGCGGCATTTGAAGCCAGAAAGTGGATGGACGAGGGCCAGAAAGTTCTGCTGGTCGACAAGGCCGCCATGGAAAGAAGCGGCGCGGTTGCCCAGGGGCTTTCCGCCATCAACACCTTCATTGGCGATAACTCGCCGGACGACTACGTCCGCATGGTGCGCAACGACCTGATGGGTATCGTCCGTGAAGATTTGATTTTCGACCTTGGCTGTCATGTGGACGACTCGGTCCATCTGTTCGAGGAATGGGGCCTGCCGATCTGGAAAAAGAGCGCCGAAGGCAAGAACCTGGACGGTAAAAAAGGCCAGTCCATGGGGACCCTGAAGGGCGGAGCCCAGCCGGTCCGCACTGGAAAATGGCAGATCATGATCAACGGCGAGTCCTACAAGAGAATCGTGGCCGAAGCCGCCAAACTGGCGCTGGGTGACGAAAACATTCTGGAGCGGGTCTTTATCGTCGAGCTGCTCCTGGACGCCAATAAGCCCAACCAGATCGCCGGTGCGGTCGGGTTCTCCGTCCGTGAAAACAAAGTCTTCATCATCAAATGCAAGACCATGATGGTCGCTTGCGGCGGCGCGGTCAACATCTATCAGCCGCGGTCCATGGGTGAAGGCAAAGGCCGGGCCTGGTATCCGGTATGGAACTCCGGCTCCACCTACACCATGCTCATGCGCGTCGGGGCCGAGCTGTCGATGATGGAAAACCGGTTCACCCCGGCTCGTTTCAAAGACGGTTACGGTCCGGTGGGGGCCTGGTTCCTGCTGTTCAAGGCCAAGACGCTTAACGGCCTGGGCGAAAACTTCGCCGCCAGCGACGCCGCCAAGGCCGAGCTGCAGAAGTATGCGCCTTACGGAACCGCCGCCATCACCCCGACCTGTCTGCGAAACCACTTGATGCTCTTCGAAATGAAAGAGGGCCGCGGCCCAATTATCATGGACACGGTTACCGCACTGGCTGAACTCGGGAAGACCCTGGACAAGAAGGAACTCAAGCACCTCGAATCCGAAGCTTGGGAAGACTTCCTCGATATGACCTGCGGCCAGGCCAACCTGTGGTGTGCCACCAACACCGAGCCGGAAAAGAAGAACTCCGAAGTCATGCCCACCGAGCCGTATCTGCTGGGCTCGCACTCGGGCTGCTGCGGTCTGTGGGTCTCGGGCCCGGACTATGACTGGGTGCCGGATGCTTACAAGATCAAGGCTGACAACGGCAAGGTCTACAACCGCATGACCACGGTCAACGGCCTGTTCACCTCCGGCGACGGTGTCGGCGGCTCCGGCCACAAGTTCTCCTCCGGCTCCCATGCCGAGGGACGGATTGCGGCCAAGCAGATGGTTCGTTATGCCAAGGATCACGCCGACTTCAAGCCGACCCTGAAACAGTCCAAGGAAGAACTGGTCGACCTGGTCTACAAACCGGTGCGGACCTTACTGGAGCACAGCAAATACTCCACCGCCATCGATATCAACCCCAACTACCTCAAGCCCAACGGCATGATGTACCGGTTGATGAAGGCCACCCATGAATACGGCGGCGGGACGGCTACCTACTACCTGACCACCAGCAAGAACCTGGAAGTCGTCATGGATCTGCTGGCCACCATGCGCGAAGATTGCGAAAAGCTGGCGGCCGGTGATCTGCACGAATTGATGCGTGCCTGGGAAATCCAGCACCGTATCTGGACGGTGGAAGCCCACCTGCGCCACATCCAGTTCCGCAAGGAAACCCGTTACCCCGGCTTTTATTATCAGGCCGACTATCCGGGACAGGATGACGAGAATTGGTTCTGCTTCGTCAATTCCAAGTACGATCCGAATACCGGCAAATGGGATATCTTCAAGAAAGACTACATCAAGATCATCCCTGATTAATCGGAGGCCGTATTGGGTATAGGTACTGAATAACCAAACCTCCAGGCGTCGGGAGACGCCTGGAGGTTTTTATTGAATTAATGCAGGAAACTTGAAAGTTGAAACTGGAAACTTGAAGAACCTGATTTCATCGTAAGACACTATCGAAAAAGGACAAGTTTCAAGTTTCAAGTTTCAAGTTTCGTTTTGAGAGTTTCAAGTTTCATCTTTTGATTCATTCCCAAACTTCTTCTATTACGGAGGACAGCATGACAGAAAACGGAGCAGCCCCTGCGAGTGGAAGCATCATGGTTGTTGGCGGAGGGATCAGCGGCTTGACCGCGGCTCTCGAAGCCGCCGAGGTGGGGTACGAGGTTTTCCTGGTTGAGAAAAATCCATATTTGGGCGGACGGGTCGCACAGCTGAATCAATACTTCCCCAAGCTGTGCCCGCCAAGCTGCGGCCTGGAGATCAATTTCCGCAGGATCAAAGACAATCCGCTGATCAAAATCTTCACGATGAGCGAAGTCGAAAAGGTCGACGGCGGTCCCGGTAATTACACCGTCGGCGTTAAAATGAATCCCCGCTACGTCAATGAAAACTGCACCTGTTGCGGGGCTTGCACGGAAGCCTGCCAGACGGAAATAGAGAGTGCCTTCGACTTCGGGATGCAAAAAATAAAGGGGGCCTATCTGCCGATGGAGATGTCTTTCCCCGCTCGATTCGTCATCGACGCGGCCGTGAAAAATTCTCCCGAAGACGCCCAGCGGGTCAAAGAGTCGTGCAAGTATGACGCCGTCGATTTCGACATGGCGGTTAAATCGATCAACCTGCAGGTCGGATCGATCCTTTGGGCCACAGGCTGGGAACCTTATGACGCCAAAAAGATCGACAACCTGGGCTTCGGCACCTATTCGAATATCATCACCAACATGATGATGGAACGCATGGCTTCCCCCAACGGTCCCACCAAGGGCCAAATACAGCGGCCCTCCGACAAGAAAGGGCCCGACAGCGTGGCCTTTGTCCAGTGCGCCGGTTCACGGGACGAGAACCATCTGCCCTACTGCTCCTACATCTGTTGCATGGCCTCCCTGAAACAGGCCACCTACGTGCGCGAGCAGTACCCGGAGGCCAAGATCTACGTTTTTTATATCGACATGCGGACGCCCGGTTTGCGGTACGAAAAGTTCTATCAGAACATCAAAGAAGATCCGAACATCTTTTTCGTCAAAGGCAAGGTGGCCGAAGTCAATGATGCCGGAAACGGAAACGTCACCGTAGTGGCCGAAAATGCTGTAACCGGGGAAAAGATTCATCAAACGGTCGAGATGGTGGTGCTCGCAACGGGCATGCAACCCACGATGGCCAAGCTGAAACTTCCCGCGGACCTGAAGTATACCGAAGACGGATTCATCATCAATGACTTCCAGAAGGGCGGGATGTTTGCGGTTGGATGTGCCAACAAGCCCCTGGATGTGGTGACATCCAATCAGAATGCGACCGGTATGGCCCTCAAGGCGATTCAAACCCTGGTGAACAAGTAGCAGGAGGCTAACCATGGACAAAAAATACGGTGTGTATATCTGCACGGGCTGCGGTATCGGAGAGTCGCTCGATATCGATGCCCTCAAAGAAGTGGCCGGTGAAGAAGGATTTCCGGCTCAGACCCACGAGATGTTCTGCGGCAAAGCCGGCGTCGAGCTGCTCCAAAAAGACATTGCGGAAAAAGGCATCAATTCACTCGTGATCGCGGCGTGTTCCCGACGCGTCAACTTCGATGTTTTCCGCTTCGACGGCTGTATCGTCGATCGCGTGAATCTGCGCGAGCAGGTGGTCTGGTCGCATCCTCGATCCGAGTTTCCGAAATTGACCGAAGAGCAGAAGGACGACGGCGTCCACTTCGACCGCGTTCAGATGCTGGCCGATGACTACCTTAAAATGAGCATGGCCAAGATAAAGAAAGTTAGCCTGCCCGAGCCCTACAAGGTGGAATCCCTCAGTCGCCGGATCCTGGTGATCGGTGGCGGCATAACCGGTTTGTCGGCCGCCTTGGATGCCGCCAGCGCCGGTTATGAGGTGGTGATCATCGAAAAGGAAAACGAGTTGGGCGGACATGCGCTTAATTGGCGCAAGCAGTTACCCCTGGGTACGCCCTATCAGGAGCTCAGCCCGCCGATAATTGCGGATAAGATTCAGGCCGTCCAGGCCCATCCGAAGATCACGATCAAAACCGGAACGATGGTGGCGAGGCTGGCCGGCGAGCCCGGCAACCTGACGGCTACATTCAAAAAGCCGGGCGAGAAAATCGAGTTCGATGTTCCCTATCCGCTGCCGGAGGAAATGCGCGTCGACGACAGCGGTAAGGAACTCAACGCCGAACAGCTTCACGAACGCTACATGGAGTATAACAAGGGCAAGAACGATATCCTGACGCTCGATCCGGCCGGCGAGAAATTCGGTGCCGTGATCCTGGCGGCCGGTTGGCGTCCGGCTAAAATCGAGGACGAAGCCTTCGATCATCTGGGAGTCGATTTACCGGATGTCGTGACCAACGAGGAGTTCGAAGCCATCGCCAAAGCGGGCAAGGTGACCCGTCCCTCGGACGGCAAAGCGGCGCAGTCGGTGGTCTTTATCCAGAGCCCCGGCAAAGAGGACGACAAGGACTTTCCATACGCCGGTGCGGTGACCAGCCTGGTGGCGCTGAAGCAGGCCAGTTATGTTCGCGAAGATTATCCGGACAGCGGTAAGGCCTACATATTTTATCAGCACATGCGCACCCTGGGTCTGACCGAAAATTTTTACAAGGCCGCCCAACAGGACCCTGGTATCTTCATGACCAAGGGCTCCGTCGTCGGTGTTTCCAAAAACGGCAACGGTCTCACCGTCGAGGCCGAAGACACGCTTTTGGGTGAAAAACTGCAGGTCAAGGCCGATATGGTGGTGCTGGCCGCCGGCATGGTGCCGGCCACCAAGGACGATCCGGTGGTCAACCTGGCCTACCGCCAGGGACCGGCCTTCAGGGATATCGACCTCTTCGACGGCTATGTCGATTCGAACTACATCTGTTTTCCCTACGAGACTCAGCGCACCGGCATCTATGCCGCCGGTGCCATACGGCGCGCCATGACCGTCGAAGATGCCATGGAAGATGCCGCCGGATCGGCCCTGAAGGCGATCCAGTGCATCGAGTCGGTCAACCGCGGTGTCTCGGTGCATCCCAGGTCCGGAGACATGACCTTTCCGGATTTCTTCTTTCAGCGCTGCACCCAGTGCAAACGCTGCACCGAGGAATGTCCCTTCGGCGCACTGGACGACGACGCCAAGGGGACTCCGAAGCCAAACCCGGCGCGTTGCCGTCGTTGCGGCACTTGCATGGGCGCCTGTCCGGAACGGATCATCGGATTCGCCGATTACAATATCGACAGCATTGGTTCGATGGTCAAAGCGATCGGGGTGCCCTCGGAGGATGATTACGAAGAGCCGCCGTTTCGAATACTGGGCCTGGTTTGTGAAAACGATGCCTATCCGGCGCTCGACATCGCCGGCTTAAACCGGCTGTCCTTTTCGGCCGACGTGCGCTTGATTCCGATCCGCTGCCTCGGTTCGATGAACG
>JBATHN010000138.1:0-1522 GCA_049666885.1 Desulfobacterales bacterium | reverse complement strand
GCATAGATGAGACCGAAGGGGGCGGCATCGAACGGGCGGCTCATTATATCAGAGGACATGTCGGCGACCAGCGGAACACTACCGGTGTCCGGGAACTGCTGCCACTGGGTCCCTTTGATGGTGTTGTTGGACGTGATATGGACGTAAACCGCCTCCGGGTCGAAAGGAATCCCTTTCGGTATGTAGGTATAATTTTTATCGGCCGAAGAGGCGGCCACCCGAACATTTTTTTTCAGGATTTGAGCTTCCTTGACGGCTTTTGTCGACCAGGTGCCGGTATCCACGTAGTCGGCGGTTTGCCCGTCCGTCAGAAAGTTCATCGGGACCATGCAGAACTGCAGGCTGGCACCGCCCTGCAGGAACAACACCCGGTGATCGTCTGCGAGGTGCAGCAGGCGCTTGGTTCTTGCGATCGCATCGTTGATGATGTCGTCGAACCACTTGGAGCGGTGGCTGATTTCCGTGACGGACATGCCTGAACCGCCGTAATTCAGGAGCGACGCCTGAATTTCTTCGAGCACCGGCAAGGGCAGTGCAGCCGGACCGGCGTTGAAATTGTAGATCCTTTTTGCGCTCATCATCTCCTCCAATCAGGATTTAGGGTTGTGATGTGGACCGTATCGACTGCGGACGGATGGCCCCTCTGCGTGAAAAAAGCACAGGAAATAGTCGTCCGACACGTGACGTATTTGCACCAATCGCACGGCGGATGTCAACCCGATTTTGAGGTCAGGTTCATTAAATTGAAAAGGCCTTCGTTGACCACCGACTGGGTCGAAATGAACGGCAGTGGTCGTTGCGCGTTCCGTCACAGGCTCTGACCGACGGTTGACAAATTCATCGGGAGCGGCTAGTGTCGGGTCAAATTTGAAGTGTCTCAACTGCCTTGAGCGACGCAATTGAATAGTGTAATTTGGAATTTATTTGGTTTTTGGTGATTGTATTTTGGTATTTGGCATTATCCTATTCGGGCGGGCAAACCGTGAAATCTGAAACCTAAACCAACACTGCTGATTTGCATTGTTATGTGCCCAGGCTTGATATATCGAGCAGCGGGCGACAATGGATAAGACCATTTATGTGTGATGAGACACTAGAGATACGCGATGAAAATATACGACTATCCTTCTGAAACCGCCGAGAAAAAGCTTGCCACGATTGTAAACCGCGGGCTGAACTTCAAGAAAAAAGATGTTTCAGCCGTAAACCGTATCCTGGAGGATGTCCGGCGAAACGGTGACGGGGCCCTGATCGGATACGTCAACCGATTCGATGCCCCCGGCCTGCAGACGGGGTCGCTGGCGGTTACAGAGTCGGAGTTCAGGGATGCGACCCGCCAGGTGGATGCCGCTTTTCGACGGTCGCTGAATCGTGCGACCGCTCAGATCGAATCTTTTCACCGGCTCCAACTGCCGAAATCCTGGATCAATACCGATCGACCGGGGACTCTGGTCGGTCAGATGGTCAATCCGGTTCAGGCAGCGGGGATTTATGTCCCCGGCGGCAGAGGGGGCACGACACC
>JBATHN010000137.1:0-5533 GCA_049666885.1 Desulfobacterales bacterium | reverse complement strand
CGGAATCCGTTGGTTCGACTCCCTCCGCGGATTCGGGCGGTTCCGCACCGTTGTCCGGATTGTCGGCCAGATCTGCCGGCTCGTCCGGTGTCGATTCTTCGAAGTCAAGCTCGAGTTGCGATTCCCTCGTCTCATCTGTCGTGTCGTCTTCGATGACGACATTGGACCGATCGGCCAGGGCCTGCCCTATTTCCTCTATTTCCTTCGGGGTTGGCAAGTCCTTGAGGTCTTTCAGGTCGAAAACTTCCAAAAACCGTTTGGTGGTGGCGTAGATGAGCGGACGTCCCGGAATTTCCTTGCGCCCGAGAACCCTGATCAGGTTGCGTTCGAGCAGCACCCGGATCACGCCGCCGCAGTCAACGCCCCGGATGTGCTCCACATCACTACGGATGACCGGTTGCTTGTAAGCGATGATCGCCAGAGTTTCGAGGGCGGCTTTGCTGAGCCGCGGCGCTCGCGGTTGAACCAGTTTGGTGATCCACTCGCTGAACTCCGGCCGGGTGCGAAGCTGATACCCGCCGGCGATCTCTTTAAGGTGGAATCCACCGTTGCGGGCTTCGTACTCCTCGGCGAGCAGATTCAATGCGCTGCGAATATCGCTGGCGGCCGCCGGGTTGAGAACGCTTTTCAACCGTTCGACGGTCAGAGGCTCATCGCTGACGAACAGCAGGCTTTCTATGATGCTTTTCAAGTTATCCATTAATCGTAGAACAATCGAATCAGCCCGGTCTGTGAGTGTTGTGCCAGTCGGACCAGGCAGAGCTTGACCATTTCCAGAATAGCCAGAAAGGTGATGATCACGTCACTTTTAGTAGGGGCACCCGCAAACAGCTCATCGAAGGTCAGAGACTTTTTTTCTTCAAACAGATCGACCAACTCCGATATGCGGTCTTTGACCGAGATGCTGTCGGCCGTCAGGTCCAGGCGCTCTTCGGCGGAGATATTTTTCAAAATCTGTTGAAAGGCATCGATCAGCTCGAACAGGCCGATTTTGATGAACTCTTCGTCGCGGGGCACCAGGTCGCGAACTTCCGCCGGTTGACGCACAAAGGTGTCTTCTCCGAGCAAGGCCCGGCGCGACAGTTCCTCGGCGGCTGATTTCAACTGCAGGTATTCGGCCAGAGGTCGGGCGATTTCCATCCGCGGATCTTCGTCGTCATCTTCATCCGAAACCGTGGGCAGCAGCATTCTCGATTTGATGTGGGTCAGGGTGGCCGCCATGACGAGAAAATCGCCGGCGAAATCGATGTTCATCGATTTGAGCCACTCCAGGTAGGTCAGATATTGCTCGGTGACCATGGCAATGGGGATGTCGTAGATGTCGACCTCGTTCTTTTTAATCAGGTGGACCAGAAGGTCCATCGGTCCTTCGAAGATGTCGGTCAACTTGACCTGGTACAGCTCGTTTTCCATGGGCTGCGCGTCGGCAATCCGTTGTGTGATGGGTCAGCCGCGCCCGTTAATGGACGCGGTAAAAGCACAAATTGTGTCTATACACAGTTTCAGAATAGGTGCTGACCAGTACTTCCAATGAAGCCATGAATGAGCACAAGATTAAATTTTAACGGCACCCCTGACTTCTGCCATCGTTGCGCGAGCAACATCTCGGGCACGGTCGCTGCCGGTGTGCATGATCTCCTCGACCAGTTCCGGCCGGCCCTCATAATAGTGCCGCTTGTCGCGAATCGGTTCGAGGGCCTTAATCAGGTTGGCGCTCATGATTTTCTTGCATTCGACGCACCCGATGCGGGCCGTACGGCACTGGCGGTCGATGTCGGTCACTGCGGCCGGATCGGTATACAGTTTGTGAAAACTGAAAACGTTGCACACATCGGGGTCGCCGGGGTCGCTGCGCCTTGCCCGCTGCGGGTCGGTGATCATCTGGGCCACCTTGGCGGCAATTTCAGCAGGTCCATCAGACAAATAGATGGCGTTGTTGTAACTCTTGCTCATCTTACGCCGATCGGTGCCGAGGATCTTGGGGGTCTCGGTCAACAGAGCTTCGGGTTCGGGAAAAACGTCACCATAGAGAAAATTGAACCGCCGTGCGATTTCGCGCGTGATCTCGACGTGCGGGACCTGGTCGACCCCGACCGGAACACCGGCCGGTTTGTACATAATGATGTCGGCGGCTTGCAACACCGGATATCCCAGAAAGCCGAAAGTCGACAAGTCCTTGTTGCTCAGCTGAAGGATCTGGTCCTTGTAGGTCGGGTTCCGTTCGAGCCAGGGAACCGGTGTTATCATGGAGAGCAGCAGATAGAGCTCGGCATGTTCTTTTACCCGCGACTGTACGAACAGCGTACTTTTATCGGGCGAGAGGCCGACGCTCAGCCAATCGATCATCATTTCGCGGATAAATCCTTTGATATGTTTCGGTTTCTCGTAGTCGCTGGTGAGGGCATGCCAGTCGGCAATAAAGAAAAAACAATCGTAGGTTGCCTGCATCTCGACCCAGTTGGCCAGAGCGCCCAACAGATTGCCGAGATGAAGAGGTCCGGTTGGTCGCATGCCGCTGAGGACCCTCTTTTTTTCCGTCATGTCCGATCTCCTGTTCGGTTACCGTCCGGCTGCCGGTGCGAAAACCCGGGATATCCAGATATCTCTGCGTGTTCGGGCGCCTTTGTCATCTCGGTGCGTCACCGTATTTACGAATAAGGCCACTTAGGGACCGCCCTTTGGACGGGTCGGCGTGAGGGTTTGATGCAAGTAACGACGCACAAATTGAATCTCGTCGTTTTTGGTTATCAGCCGCCCGTTCAGCTTGGCATTTAAAACGGCCCGCAAAATTTCGCGGAAGATCGGGCCCGGCTTCAGCCCCAGTGTTTTAAGGTCCTCGCCCTTCAAGGCCACTGTAACGTAGCGCAGTCCGGTAATGAACTGCGAAATAGCGCGCTTGACATCCTCCCGAGCGGTCGAGGCCATCATGTAAAGGACCAGCTCGGTCTTGAACACAGAAAGTTCATTGTAGAGTGTGCTGTTTTTTACCGGTTGATGGCGTTCGAGCCAAGCCAGACACCTCTCGGCCGCAAACCGTTCGGAGAGAAACAGTTTACGGTAGCGAGGTGCCAGTTCAAACCGACGACAGATTTCTGCGGTTAAAGTGGCGTCACAGGTGCGGATGATCGCCAGAAAATAAACGGACCACTTCATATAGGATTCTTCGATAAAAAGCAAATCATACCAGGAGAGGACTTTCTTTACGGCATTAAAAAGTGCGGTCATTTCCGTTGTCAGCGCGATCGATGGGTGGATCACCGGCAAGAGGTCATATTCGTGCAGCCGGACGATCGCCGGTGTCGGGTTTTCTTCCTCGAGAAGTTGGCGCAGTTCGGCAAATACCCGTTTTCCGCTTAATCGTCGAAAAAAATCCATTTTAACGGCATTGTTGATCAAGCCCGAGGTCAATTTGCCGATAGTAAATCCAAAGCGCTGTTCGAAACGGATGGCGCGAAATACGCGCGTCGGGTCCTCGACAAAGCTCAGGTTGTGGAGCACTCGAATCGTTTTTTCCTTAATGTCCTTTTGTGCGGTAAAGAAGTCGATCAGAATTCCGAATTTATTGGCATTAAGCTGAATGGCCAGGGTGTTGACGGTAAAATCCCGACGGAACAGATCGAGCTTGATGGAGCTCATCTCGACAATCGGCAAGGCCGCCGGGAAGCTATAGTACTCCATGCGGGCCGACGCCACATCTATTTTGAATCCATCGGGATAAATGACGACCGCCGTTCCGAACTTGGCGTATGTGTGAATGCGGGCCCCTGCTATTTGAGCGAATTTTCGGGCAAAGGTGATGCCGTCGCCTTCGATGACGATGTCGATATCTTCGTTGGCGCGATACAGGAAGAGGTCGCGGACAAAACCGCCGACGACGTAAGCCGGCTCCCCTATCTCGTCCGCCACGCGACCGATTTCATGCAGCATTTCCAATAATCGCGCCGGAAGACGTTCCTGCATGAACTTCAGCACACTGCGGGTGCGGGCATGAACCGTGCGGGACATCCGGTCGGTCGGTTCGCCGTTTTCCTGAACGTGTTTTCGAACCAGAATATTGAGCAGGTCGGTACGGGTGATGACGCCCAGGATCTGTGTATTTTCGACGACCGGCAGAACCCGCTGCTTGTTCTCGATTATTTTCTCCTGAATTTCCGTCAGGGTTGCCTGCGGTCCGACGGTCGCCAGTTCCGAGGTCATGTATTCGCCTACCGCCACGTGCTCCAATTTGTGGAAAAGGGCTTTTTCAATCACCTGACGGGTGATGAAACCGACCGGCGGTCCGCTGCTCTGATGGCCGGAGGGTGCATTGGTTACCAGCAGGGCATTGATGTTGTAGCGTGTCAGAAGGTCGCCGGCTTCCCTGCAGGAAATTCCGGATGCAACCGTGATCGCCGGTGCGGACATCAGATCTTGGGCCAAGCGACGGGACTGGATGTTTTTGTACAATAGATCGACCAAGATGTGTTCGACTTGCGCCAGAGTTTTGCCTTTTACGGTGGCTGCGGCCGCATAGGAGTGACCACCGCCGCCGAATTCCTCGAGAATGGCGGCGGCATCGACCTCTAAAACACGGCTGCGGGCCGTTATATAGATTTTGTTTTCCATGAGCGCTATGGCAAAAATAGCCTCCAAGTTTTCCATTTTGACCATCTTGTGGACGAGGAAGGCGAAATCGGGGACGAATTTATCGGTCGTTACCACGGTGACAACCACCTCGATGCCGGAGATGGTATACCGGGTTGCGGCCTGGATCATTTCGTTGAGCAGGCCCACTTGCTCCGGGCTGATTTCCCGCGACATCAGGTTCGAGACGATATTCAGATTGGCCCCTTTGGACAATAAAAACGCAGCGGCTTTGAAATCCTCTTGAGTGGTCGATGGAAAGGTGAATGAACCGGTGTCCTCATACAGGCCGAGGCACATGATCGTGGCCTCGTCGGGGCTGATCTCGATTTTTTTTTCCGCGATGATACCGGCGAGAATGGTCACGGTGGCGCCGGTCAGACGCAGGACTTCATAATTGCCTTTTATGTCGTTGGATTTGTCTGGGTGATGGTCATAGATGTGAATGTCGACACCCTCGCGCTGCAACAGATCGGAAAGCCTGCCGATGCGGTGCGGCTGGCGCGTATCGACCAGGACTAGACGGCTGATACGGTCGATTTCGACATCCTTGATGTCGATCATGTTAAATAGATAGGCCATTGAATTTACAAAGAAATTACGTAAATTCTTTTCCTGAGAGCCCGGGAAGACGACCTTGGCGTCGGGATAGAGTTTCTGGGCTGCCAGCATCGATGCTACGGCATCGAAATCGGCATTGATGTGAGTCGTAATAACGGTCAGATCCATACGATGTCTTTCGGGAGGGTTTATATGCGGCCTAAGGATTTAGAATTACACATACCCCCGCCTTTATCAAGTCTAAGGAAAGGTTGAGCCCGCTGGGCCGGTTGAGCCCGTAAACGGTTGAACCAGGCGGTGCGAGGAAATGGGTCAAAGCCGGTCAATTTGGGGCCGGTGCGGGAACGCG
>JBATHN010000136.1:0-4940 GCA_049666885.1 Desulfobacterales bacterium | reverse complement strand
TAGAATTTTAGTACGAAAATAGAATGTCATGCGGAAAAAAGGTGGGCACCTCTGCCCGGATGAGCGGTTTCGGAAGGCGGCTGAAACTCGCCTCTAACTGGCTCTAAGACCGAACCAGGCCTGTCTTCGAATAATGAGTACGGAATTCAGCCTGAAGTTTGTGCCTTCAATGCGGCATCGGCATAGGGTCCGGTCTAAGACCCCGCAGGCGACTCGGACAGTCAGCCGCTGTTCGCAACCGCTCATCCGGACTCCGGCGCGTCATTTTAATGCACCGTGTTGGCACGAAGGGCCATGACTGTTTATAACGAAAATAGAATCAGGCCTGCAAATAGAAAACTTGAAACTCGAAACTCAGAACCTGGAACAGAGAACCCCAGAACCCTCATTAAAAGAGACAGCCGATGAATTTTCAAGACGTTATTTTCGAGTTGAACAGATTCTGGGCCCGCAAGGGCTGCGTGATGGCCCAGCCTTACGACATGGAGGTCGGGGCCGGGACTTTTCACCCGACGACCCTGCTCAAGGCCTTGGGCCCCGAACCCTGGAAGGTGGCCTACGTGCAGCCATCCCGCAGGCCGACCGACGGTCGCTACGGGGACAACCCGAACCGTCTGCAGCATTACTATCAGTACCAGGTGATTCTCAAACCCTCGCCTCTCGACGTTCAGCAGCAGTATCTCAAAAGCCTGAAAGTATTGGGGGTGGACCCGCTCGATCACGACATCCGTTTCGTCGAAGATGATTGGGAATCGCCGACCCTCGGTGCTTCCGGTCTCGGATGGGAGGTTTGGCTGGACGGTATGGAGATCACTCAATTCACCTATTTTCAACTGGCCGGCAGCATCGAACTGAAACCGGTATCCGTCGAACTGACCTACGGCCTGGAGCGCATTGCCATGTATCTCCAGGGAGTCGACAACGTCTACGATCTGAAGTGGAACGACCGGATTTTCTACGGCGATGTCCATCATCAGCAGGAAGTCGAGCAGTCGACTTATAATTTCGAGAAAGCCGATGTCCCGGTCCTGTTCGACCTATTCAATAAATATGAGGCCGAATCGATGGCGCAGATTACGGCCGGTCTCGTTCTGCCGGCCTATGAATACTGCTTGAAATGTTCCCACACCTTCAACCTTCTCGATGCGCGGGGGGCGATCAGTGTCACCGAGCGCACCGGCTATATCGCCCGCATTCGCAACCTGGCGCGGAGCAGTGCCGAGGCCTACCTCAATCAACGCAAGGAAATGGGGTTTCCATTGTTGGCAAGGTAGCCAGGGTTTGTTAACCGAGAAATTCTCGTTGAAAATATGAATTTGTAGAATACGCCGGGTGACCGGATTTTAATCCCGCCATGGCAGGACAAAACTCGCGCAAAAGCGAGCATAAAACCGAACAAGGCTGAGGCATTGAAAATATACGAATCTTAGATCATTCATTCGGACCAGAGGTAACCATGGATACGCTATTGCTTGAAATCGGTTCGGAAGAAATTCCGGCCGGATACATTACTCCGGCCCTGGAGGCGCTGGCTTCCCAGCTGCATCAGAGGTTGGCAGAGGCCCGCATCGAACACGGTACCGTCAAAACTTACGGCACACCCCGCCGGTTGACCGTTACGGTCGAGCGGGTCGCCGCCAAGCAGAAACCGATGAAAACAGAACTCATCGGTCCGCCGGCCGCAATCGGTTTCGATCAGAATGGTCGGCCCACAATGGCCGCCCGCAAGTTTGCAGAGAAAGCCGGGATTCCGGTCGAACGGTTGCGTACCGCAGAAACCGCCAAGGGGGCTTACCTGGTTGCCGTGAAAACCGAACGTGCCCTGGCCACCCGCACCCTTCTGAAGGAGATCCTACCGGCGGTGATTCTATCGACACCCTTTCCGAAGAAAATGCGTTGGGCCGATTTCGATCTCGAATTTGCGCGGCCGATCCAGTCCACAGTGGCATTGCTGGGAAAAAACGTCATTCAGTTTCAACTCGGCAACTTGAAGAGCGGGCGCATTACCCGCGGACATTACTTCATGTCGCCGGGCCGGATAAAAATTCAACAGAGTGAAGAGTATACCGATGTCCTGAGGGCTGCCAACGTGCTGGTCGACATAAACGAGCGCAAAAAAATCCTGCAACGCGAAATCGCCAGTGTCGCTAACAAACTCGGCGGGCGCATTCTACCCGATGCCGAGCTGGAGGACATCAACACCAACCTGGTCGAGTATCCGGTGGCCGTGGCCGGAAAATTCGACGAGGAATTTCTCGAAGTGCCGGACGAGGTGTTGATCAATTCCATGCGGGAGCATCAAAAATACTTTGCCGTGGTCGATGAGAAGAATCGGCTGCTGCCCTGTTTCATTTCCGTCAATAACACCAAGGCCCGTGACATGGCGCTGGTTGCCAGAGGCCACGAGCGCGTGATCCGAGCCCGCCTGGCGGATGCCCAGTTTTTCTACCGGGGTGATCTTGAAGTGACGAACGATCATCGGGTCGAACAACTCGAGGGGGTTTTGTTTCAGGCTCAGCTGGGTACGATGCACGCCAAGACCGAGCGGGTGACTCGCATTGCGGGCTACCTGGCGGATGCCGTCGGTGACGACCCAAATAACCCCACCGATCTGAAGCGCAACGTCCTTCGTGCGGCGCACTTGTGCAAGGCCGATCTCGTGAGTCACGTCGTCGGTGAATTTCCGAAACTTCAAGGCGTGATGGGAAGGGTTTACGCGACGATAGCCGGTGAACCGGCTGAAGTCGCTTCGGCGATCGAGGAGCACTATCGCCCGGTCTATTCGGGGGCGCCGTTACCGGAGACGACCACAGGGGCTATCCTTGCGATTGCCGACAAAATCGATTCCATTTGCGGCTGTTTCAGCGTGGGTTTGGTTCCGACCGGTGCATCGGATCCCTATGCCCTGCGGCGACAGGGTATCGGCATCGTTCAGATCATGCTGGAAAAAGGGTTTTCCTTTTCCTTGTCGGCGTTGATTGAAAAAACGCTGGGTCTTTTCGGCCAGAAAAGCATATCCGAACTTGCCGAGCTCACCGCGATTGTTTTCGGTTTCATCAAAAATCGAATGTCACACCTGCTGGCCGAACAAGGATTTTCGAAAGACGTCATCGCGGCCGTGGTCGACATCTCCGGCGACACCATCCCCGATGTCTGGAATCGCGTCAGGGCCCTTGAGTCGTTGAAGGCTCAGCCTGATTTCGAACCCTTGGCGGTTGCGTTCAAGCGGGTCGGCAATATCATCAAAAAGTCCGGTCCTGCGGCCCGCGCCCGCGTGCCGCAAAAGGTCGATGCGACGCTTTTCGAACACGAAAGCGAGGGGGTTTTGTATGCCGCATTCCAGGCAGCTGAAAGAAAGGCGACGGCGGCCATAGACCAGGGACGCTTCGATCAGGCCCTGCGGGAAATCGCTGCTCTGCGTGGCAGCGTCGACGCGTTTTTCGATGGTGTGATGGTGATGACCGACAAGAAGCAGATGCGCGAAAACCGTCTGGCTCTGCTGGGCTGCATTGCGGGATTGTTCGAGAAATTTGCCGATTTCTCCAAGATTTCCACATAGCAAACCGCTTGTCGACAGTCTGTAACGGAGCCGCTGAAATTTGATCGGGTTAGCGCTCCGTGAGGCTGGACGCTGCATGCCAACCCCCCCGGTCTGTTCAGTGGATGTGGGGGATTTTCATTTTATGAAGATATTTGGAGGAAAGCAATGGCCTACGATCCCGACAAAGATAAAATGCTCAAAAACTGGAAGTGCGAGGAAACCGGTCTGATGGTGTCGATCAACCGTTACGGGGATGGTGAACCAAAAGTCCAGATCGGCCCTCGGGTCCTCATGAAAAAAGACGGCACCGAGCGGGCGCCGGCGAAGGCGGGACGGCTGAGCGTCGAGGATGTCCTGTGGCTCTACGATATTATCGATGAAGTGAAAGAAAAGCTGTCCGCCATGGCCAAACCGGCATGATGCCTGCAATTCTCAGTGTAAATGAGAACCCAGTCGAATTACGCCGGATAACCGGACCTCAGATATTCTATCCTGCATGACAACTTTAAAAGACCGGATCGATCAGCCGATAAACCGGAACGCGCCTGCTGATCGTGAATTATCCGACGATGCCGTCGTCAAACCCGTCAAAGGGAAAAGAACGCCGGATACGGGTCGCCTTGCGGTTTTGGTCGGTACTTCCATCGATCTAGACCAGTTGGTGCGGTCGATGGGTCTGTCGGCGTACCGTCCGCATCCGCTGTTCACAAGCCGCCTCTACGTTCGGGTCCGAAACGACGCCGAGACGGTATCTCTCGTCGGTCCGATCGTTGGCGCTCCCTATGCGGTAATGCTTCTGGAGACTTTGGTTGCCTGGGGTGTCCGGCATTTTTTCTTCTTCGGTTGGTGCGGTGCCGTATCCCCTGTGGTCAAAATCGGGGACATCCTGTTGCCGACCGCGGCCTTTATCGACGAGGGAACATCGGTTCACTACTGCGGTTCACGAGAAGCACCGACGGTTTCCCATCCATCGCCGGCGTCCGTTGAGCAAATCAGGCACGTGCTGGAGCCGGAAAACACCCGCCTGCATGCGGGAGCGGTGTGGACCACGGACGCCATCTTCAGGGAAACACCGGATAAAATCAGGCGTTTTCAGGCCGAAGGGGCACTGGGTGTCGACATGGAGATGTCGGCCCTTTTTTCTGCCGCACACTATCGGGGCGTCGACATCGGCGGCATTTTGGTGGTGTCCGACGAACTGTCTTCGCTTCACTGGTTGCCGGGGTTCAAAACCGAAGCCTTCGCTTCGGGACGGTCCCAGGCTTGCGAGATGATCAAACGCTTATGCCAACACCCCCTGTCGATCCACACATCACCAAAAGAGTCGCAGAGCTGAGAGCGGCCCTCCACCATCACAATCACCGCTACTATGTTCTCGACGACCCGGAGATTTCGGACG
>JBATHN010000135.1:0-8837 GCA_049666885.1 Desulfobacterales bacterium | reverse complement strand
CTGCCAACTCTGCAACCGCGAGGGGTTTCGGCGGCCCCGCGGCAGTGGTAACAGCCGAAGATACGGGCTTCACCAGCCGGGGTTCGGGACGATCACCTGGCGGAACTTTGGGTGTCGGGGATTCTTGAACCATCACCAACGGACTATTTTTCTCCGACGGAGTAGATGCAAGATCCGATTTCGCCCTGAACTCGGCGCCGGCAGTCTTTGCCAACGGGGCCGGCCGTACGTTTTGTACCGTTTCGGCTTGGGCGATATCGGCCTTGGGTGACAGAGTGCTGACGACTGCATCCGGCTTATTGTTGCGGGATTCCAGCGGTATCTGGATCTTTTTCCGCACCACTGTGGGCTTTGCAAGCGCCAGGGCCTGGTTGTCCCAGGTCCCGGTCGCCGTAACAAGAAAGGACAACATGGTCAGTGAAATGATTCCGCGCAGTGTGTTCATAGCTGATCGTTTCTGTTTTCTAGAAAAGGGTTATTTTTTCTTCTTCGCCGATTTTTTCTTCTTCGCCGGCTTGTTCTCAATAAATTTATACGTCACGGCAGTGCATGATGTGGTCAGGGACAAGTTACCCTTGGCTGGTTTCATGGAAATGTCTCGGATATTGACAACGCGTGATAATCTGGCGACTTGGTCGAAAAAGATGGCGATGTTGTGAAACTTGCCGTTTACTTGCATGACGACGGGAATTTCGGCGTAAAAATCTTTTTGCACCTCGCCCTTCGGCTGGAAAAGGAGAAACTCCAGCCCGGAATCTTTGCCGGAATCTGAAATACTGGTCAACAATGACGGGATTTCTTCTTTTTCCGGCAAGGATTTCATGACGATTCTAAATTGGTCCTCCGCATCATTCATTTTCTGTTGAAACTTTTTCAGGTCCTTGGCATTGCTCCTTGCCGTCTGAAGCTCCTTATCTAATTTTGTCAGCTCCTTTTCGAGATTGGCGATGGTCTCGTATTTGGGCATGTAGAACAAGAAAACAGCCACGCCGATGAAGACCAGAAAAATGCCGGCACTCATCAGAAGCCGGTAGAGCTTTGAAAGTTTTTCGATCTTGTCTATAAAAGGTTCAAAAGCGTCAAAAGAGAGAGTGGTCTTTTTCATGATTAGGTTCTTTTCTTTTGGTCTTTTTTCGGTTCGTTGGGTACTGGCTTACTGCAGGTAATGGAGAACTTTTTCAGCCCCGAGCCCTTTACCAAGTGTTTCTGAATGGTTTGCAGGCGCACGGAACCGAACAGCCCGGTACCTTCCAGACGGGTCATGAAGTCGGCCACTGTCTTGTTGTCCAGGGCGATACCGTCTATCTGAACATTTTTGGGCCGGTCGTTAAATGAAGTAAACCACATCCGGTTGGCGATGATTTTTCCCGACATGTTTTCGAGCATCTCGACCGATTCGAACCGGTTGGTTTCCAGCTTGCGAATGACTTCAGTTTTCTTCTCCAGAATTGCAAGCTTTTGTTTGATTTCCTCGATCTGTTTGGTAATTTTCTGGAACTTCGCGACTTCCTTCTTCGTGGTGTCCACGTCGGTTTTGAGGTTCTTGATCTTCCCGCCCAAATGGATGTTGTAATAGATCAGGACGGCCAGCATCAGAAAAAATGAAAGCAAGAAGACCGAAATCTGGCGCCGAATATTCTCTTTTTTCCGGGCGGCCCGAAAGGGCAAAAGGTTGATGCGTATCATTTATCGTCAATCTTCCTTATGGCCAGGCCCATTGTTATCGCGGCCTGGGGTGCAATTTGTTCGATGTACGCAGGGTCGAAGCTGCTGTCCAATTCAAAGTTTCCGAAGGGATTGATGGTCGTCACTTCAGATGACGTTTCAGATGCCAGCAAGTGGCGGAAGTCAGCGATGTTGCCGCCGCCGCCGCTGAGCATAATGCGTTTTATTTGATCTTCAGGGTAGGTCGAGTAGAAAAAGTCAATCGCCCGTCGGATTTCTGTGCACCAGTCCGAAACGACTCCAATGACGATTTCCTTTAAATCCTCTGGAGTGATTTTATCGGTCTGCCCGCCGAGTTTAATTGCTTCAGACTCATCGAAGGAGCAGTTCACCAAGGAAATAATTTTCTGGTTGATCTGCCCGCATCCAAGGGAGACGTCCCGCATGAAAACCGAATTTCTGCCCTTTAGAATGTTAAGCGATGTCTTGCTGGCGCCGATGTCGATCAGGGCGAGATTTTCATCTTTCACTTCATGGTTTATTTCGAAAATATTCTGGAGCGCAAACGCCTCGACATCGATAATGCAGGGATTCAGTCCGGCCAGGTTCACTAGTTTGATGTAATCATTGACCATTTCTTTTTTGGCGGCCACCAGGAACACGTTCATCTGGTTTGGATTGTTTTCGTTCGGACCGAGAATCTGAAAGTCGAGGTTGACATCACTGATGTCGAAAGGAATGTACTGTTCGGCCTCGAAATGAATGGTGTCCTGAAGTTGATCCTCGGCCATCGTCTGGACGTTGATTTTTTTAACGATGACTGAATAGCCTCCAATGGATACAGCGACATTTTTTTCGCGGATGTTAAAGGTTTTGAACAGTTCTTTGATCTTTTCGGCAACCTCTTCCGGCTCATTGATGGTCCCATCCTCGATAAGACCCGGTGTGATGTCGACCATGCCGAAACGTTTGAGGGTCCGACCCTTGGTGGTATCGGCGATTTCAGCAGCCTTGATTGTCCTGGAGCCGATGTCCAATCCGACGAGATGGTCTTTTTTTCCGAATAGCATAGGAGCTCTCTTAATCTTTAAAGATTTTGCGCTTGTCTGAAAGTTTCAGCCCTAAAGCCAGTATGATTTTTCGTTGGGTTGCCATGCGGCACGGCAATCCGTTTTCGATGCGTGAAATTGTTATGGGTGAAACTCCGGCGGTTCGTGCGAGTTCGGTTTTGCTCATCAACCGCGCTTCCCTTACTTTTTTCAAGGTGTTTTTTTGCATTAACCGGGTCTTTTGCCGTAATTTTGAATACCAGTGAATAAAATCGGCCTCTGAAAATTGCGAGGTTTTCTTTCCTGTTCGTTTTTATCAATGATCGCATACAGCCATGTTTAAGTCAAATTAATTATATCATAATTATGCATAATTATAATTAGTTACATTATATTGCGCTTAAAATTTTTGTATTGACCTATATCTTGGGTGTCAATACTTTGGCTATTCAATTAAAATACATTGTAACACAAAAAGTGGGAATTCGGTACCCTGTTTTTTCTATCCGTCGGAGGCCGGCGGTTCCGGTTGATGAACCGAAACCCAGCGGCGATTGTCAGGTTTAATGCGCAAGCTTTTGTTTGCCTCGGTGTCAAATGCCTGAATCCGGTATGGAGTGACGGGCTTAACTTTCTTTATCGGCCTTTTGGGGCGAAAGTTTAGCCGACCGGGCTGTTTGATCCAAATGGAATGATGAGTTTATATCTAATTCCGCCACCGCTGATTTTTCGACGCTTCGCCTCTCCAGCTGAAGGCTGGCGGGCAAGCGGCAGTAAAGTCTTTTTTGAAAGGCTCGGTTTTATGCAGACGGGCCATATGATTCTCTGGCCGCTGTCGATTGATATTTTGATCCTGGCGTGCTAACTTCGCCACGCGACTGGCTGATACCATTTTAATTGTATTGGAGGCTTTCAGCAGTCCTTATCATTTAACTAATTTCCGTCCATAAATGGCCCTTTTCCACAATTTCGGCGTCAATCGGCGGGATCGCTTGTGCGGCGTACACGAGTACGCCTCCGCACAATCACTTGATTTCCTTGAACTTGCAGAAAATTGCACATTTCTAGATCGGAAACTTATTAGTGCCCTTTATGAAACCGCGGATCGACACTAACTAAGTTAAAGGAAGCGTTACTCACCGCAACAGCCCATTATGGAAGCTATCTCCCTGCCGAAAGGTGAACAGATTTTGAAATCCAGCGACCAAGTGGTTGAAGAAAGAGCCAAACCGTTCCGACTGGTAAAATACTTTACCGTCACCAGCCTGATACTGATATTCTTGGGGACCATTATTCTGTCGATGCTGAACACCCATTGGGCGCGTGCCATGCAGCGTGAAAAGAGTGAAGAATATGCCCATTTGATCATCGAAAACCTGAATCACCAGATTTTTTTGCAGTTTATAATGCCCGTTGTTCTGCGCTACGGTAAGATTCAGCTCAGAAACGAGGAACAGTATGAACTCATGGATAAGGTGGTGCGCAATACCTTACACAGTTTCAAGGTCGAGACGGTCAATATTTACGACATGAACAATGTCATTTCTTACAGCTTCAATAAGGATCTGATCGGCAAAACGAACATGGGGGGCACCGGCTACCAGACAGCTGTAGACGGCAATTCTGTTTCCCGTCAGGTTCAGCGTGGCAATTTCTTGGAGATCCTTATCGGAATACCGAAAGAAAGCCGGTTCATCACCTATGCGCCGCTGCGCGCAGAGCAGCTGCCGTCGCGGATTTCCGGACCGGTATTGGGGGTGATCGAAATTGTGCAGGACCTGTCCGACGAATACAATTCGATCTTCAAATACCAAGTCTATGTCGTGACCACCAGTGCATTGGTCATGCTGGTGCTCTTACTGGTTTTGATATTCGTGGTCAAACGGGGCGAAGGGATCATCGAGCAACGGGCGCAAGAGCGGTTGCGTCTGAAAGAACAGCTCAACCGAGCCGCACACCTGTCTGCGCTCGGCGAAATGGCCGCGGTGATTTCCCACGAGATCCGTAACCCCCTCGGCATTATTCGTAGCTCCGCTGAGCTGCTCAAAAAAAAGGTGACCGGATTTGATCCGAACAACACCATTCCGGATATCGTTATCGAAGAATCAAGCCGTCTAAACAACATCATAACAGACTTCTTGAAATATGCCCGGCCGCGGCCGCCGCGCCTCGCCCCTTGCCGGATAGAAGATGTCTTAGAAAAAAATCTGAACTTCCTTTCAATTCAGCTGGAGGGCAAGGGATACAGCGTTCACAAGACCATCGGTGACAATCTGCCGGCGGTGACCGCGGACGCAGACATGCTCTATCAGGCATTTCTCAATATTTTCATCAACGCTTTACAGGCGATGCCTGATGGAGGACAGATCTTCCTCCAGGTACAGGCCAAGTCGGATGTGCTGGAAGTGATCATCGCAGACCAGGGGGGCGGTGTACCGCAGGAAATTCTGGGAAAGGTATGGGACCCCTTCTTCACAACTAAGGACAAGGGAACCGGTTTGGGGCTGGGGATCGTGAAGAACATAGTCGACGCACACGGCGGAGATATATTTATCGAAAATGCTTCCGATGGAGGGGCGCGGATTATCATTCACTTACCCCTCCAACAGAAAGGATAACCATGGAAACCGTTCTTATCGTCGACGACGAGAAAAACTACACACGGATTCTGGGCGCCGTTCTGGAGGAGGAGGGATTCGAAATATTAACCGCCAACAGCGGCCTCGAGGCACTAGAAGTTCTGGAGGGTTCGGACGTGGACTTGGTTTTAACGGACATGAAAATGCCGCTGATGGACGGTATTCAACTGCTCGAGAAAATCAAGACCAGAGATTCGGAACTGCCTGTAATCATGATGACGGCCCACGGGACCGTGGACAAGGCGGTGGAAGCCATGCAGAAAGGCGCTTACAGCTATATTTTAAAGCCTTTTGACAATGATCGTCTGATCATCTACGTCAGAAAAGCCGTTGCCATGTTTCGTGTGATCAAGGAAAACAGGGATCTGCGCAATGCCGTTTCCTCCCAGTACAGTTTCGGCAACATCATCGGTAAGAGCAAGGTCATGCAGCAGGTCTTTGATACGATACGTAAGGTCGCCCCCAGCAATGCAACCGTTCTGATCGAAGGCGAGAGCGGCACCGGTAAAGAACTGGTGGCGAAGTCGATCCACTTTAACAGCCCTCGACGGGAAAAGCCTTTCGTGGCTGTCAATTGTTCCGCACTGGCCGAAACGCTTCTCGAAAGCGAGCTGTTCGGACATGAGAAGGGCGCTTTTACTGGTGCGGTGTCGATGAGAAAGGGACGCTTCGAACTGGCCGATACCGGTACCCTTTTTCTGGATGAAATCGGTGATATGTCAGCCGGTCTGCAGGTGAAGCTCTTGCGGGTGCTGCAGGAAAAGGTTTTCGAACGGGTGGGCGGCGTGAAACCGATAACGGTCAATATCCGGGTCATTGCCGCCACTAACCGTAACCTGAAAGAGGAAATGAAAAAGGGACGATTTCGCGAAGACCTTTATTACCGTCTCAACGTCGTCCATATCGCCCTGCCGTCGCTCAAACAGCGACAGCAGGATATCCGGCTGCTGTTGGATCACTTCATCAAAAAGTACGCCGATGAACGCAAGCACAGCGTTCCGGTGACCGGGATCGACCCTGCCGTTGAGCGGCTCTTTTACGAGTACAGTTGGCCGGGAAATGTGAGGGAACTCGAAAACCTCATCGAACGTCTTATGATCATGAGCCCGGGCGGCATCATCACCCCTGCGGACCTGCCGAAAAGCTTCAAGGAGACTGCGCACGACGATCTCTATATAGAGAGTGTGCCGGCGGATGCTAAACTGTATGACACCCTGACGATGATCGAAAAAACAATGATCTTGAGAGCTTTGAAGAAAACCGGCTACATCCAGTCGCGGGCGGCGGAGTTGCTCGGGATCGGTAAGAGCGGTCTGAATCAAAAAATCAAGAAGTACAACCTGGACGTCGGCTCGAGATAGCCTTCGCCAATAAGCGGACTCTGATCGAAATACCGCTATCGGGTGAGAGAATCGCTCGAGAGGAACTTCGGTACGGGTATCTGTGCGATTTTTCGACTTCCGTTTCTATGCGTAGAAGTGTGCTTTTCTGAAGCAAGAACCGATTCGTGATGCGCTGAGGCCGGCAAAGAAAGGATTTCTGCGGTCGGCCGTATTCACTTTGCAGATGCGGCCGGTTCGACCGCTATGTTTCCGGCCCGCTCTTTGGCCAGCTCGGCGTAAAACGATTGCGGTGAATCGGCGACGATTTTCTGATAGGCCTGCTGACTTTTTTCCACTTTTCCCAGTGCCGCGTACAGGCGGCCCATGTTGAAAAGAGCCTCGGCTTTAAGCACCGGGTCGCTTCCCACGGAAATTTTTTCAAAATATTCCAACGCGGTATCGTATTCCTTCCTTGCCTCATAGGCATAGCCCAAACCGTTTAAAATCTGGTCTCTGTAAAACGGTTGCGTAAAATCTTCCAGCGCGCTTTTATACAGGGCAATAGCCTTGTCTGCTTCGCCGGCGTCATAGCAGATATCGGCAAAGATAACGCGTGCCATTTTTACGCCCGGTCTGTCACCGGAATCGGCAATCAGTTTTTCGAATTCGGTCTTGACCTCCTGGTATGCCAGCACCGGATCTTTGTCCTTACCGTTGCGCAGCGTTTCGTACCGGTTCCAGCTTTTCTGCAGCTGCGCCAGGGACTCGTTGGCGCGCTGGCGGGAATGATAGCGCCACCCCGAAACGGCTAAAACGATCAGAATCACGCCGCCTAAAGCGGCGAGCATCTGATATTTGTGTTTGACAACAAATTGGAACAATCGGGCCGACAGTGTTAGAAACTCATCGGGTTCCTTGAGCAGTTTTTTACGCGAGACTTTTTTTTTGATCGCCATTTTGGCTCCCCTCTATCATTTTCCTTACGCGTTGCCAGCCCTCTTCCGGAATGGCAGCGCCGACAACCTGGCACACTTCGTAACCGCAAGCCGATCCGATCCGGCCGCACCGCTCCAACGGGTATCCGTTTACCAGTCCGTATAAAAAGCCGGAAGCCCAGAGATCGCCGGCGCCCGTGGTATCCACCGCCCGGCCGGACCCCAGCGGATCGATCCGCATCATCCGGCCCTGGTGGGCGATGGTGCTGCCCCGTTCACCGAGTTTGACCACGGCAATCTCGGCCTTTTGCGCCAGAACCGCCAAGGACTGCTGCTCGTCGCTGAGACCGGTGAACGCGCGGGCTTCATCTTCGTTGGCAATAACGATGTCGACGTATTCCTTGACAATTCGATCCAGCAGGTCTCGAGATTCCTCAATGACCGTAAAGCTGGCCAAGTCGAGCGAGATCAGAGCACCGGCCGCACGTGCGGCACGCAAGGCCGTCAACATCAGTTCCGGATTAAACAGCAGGTACCCTTCAATATGCACAACAGCCGCGTTTTCAAAACAGCCATTGGTCAGTTCCGCGGGCTGGGTTTCCGAAGATGCGCCCAGATAGGTAAACATCGATCGCTGTGCGTCGGGCGTAATAATCGACAGCACCCGGCCTGTGGGCGAATCGGAGCCAAAGAGAGCTGGCTCCACGTTTTGGCGGAGCAAACCTTCACGAAAGAGACGACCCCACTCTCCGTTGCCGCACTTGCCGACAAAACGGGACCAACCGCCCAACCGGCCCACACCCACCGCCGTATTGCAGGCTGATCCTCCCGGTACGATCTTGCGCTCGCCGGAGGAGCGGGCCAAGGCAGCTTCGATAAAGTCTTTTTCTACCAGGGTCATGCCACCCTTGACGGCACCTGTTTGCTCCAGAAACGCTTCATTTTCGTGGGTGAGTATGTCTACCAGGGCTGACCCGACCCCTACGATCAGTTTGCTGCCCGGCTTAAACTTTAACAGCGCATCCATGTGTCGATCCCCTCATCGAAAAACAGACAGTATACGGCGCATGTGCCGTTATTGCGGCTGAGGCAAACTATGGTATCCAGTTCGGCCTTTTTCGTCGCCACCGCCGTGCTCGATTACCAGACCAACGAGTCGTGAATCCAGCCTTGGTCACCATCGGCGTGCAGGATGTGGATCCAGTTGCCCTTCTGCTCGAGGACCTT
>JBATHN010000134.1:0-8302 GCA_049666885.1 Desulfobacterales bacterium | reverse complement strand
GTCTTAGACCGGACCCTATGCCGATGCCGCATTGAAGGCACAAACTTCAGGATGAATTCCGTACTCATTATTCGAAGACAGGCCTGGTTCGGTCTTAGAGCCAGTTAGAGGCGAGTTTCAGCCGCCTTCCGAAACCGCTCATCCGGGCGGAGGCGCCTACCTTTTTCCGTATTACACTCTATTTTCGTGTTAAACTATCTGCGGCTTCTTCACGGCTGTCGATAGTCCCTCGGCATCGATGCCGACCGGAAGCAGGCACGCCTCCGGTCTTTCTGAAAGTACTTCTTCCCAGGCTGGCCTGAGCCTTTGGATATCTTCCTCACGGCCGATGGCCCAGAGGCAGCCCCCGCCACCGGCGCCTGTGAATCGCGACCCGCAAGCGCAGCGCATCGCCGTCTCCACCAGCCTGGTGCCCATGTCGTCAAGCACCTCCGGTGTCATATCCCGGCGCAGGGCCGTTTCACGGTTCATGGCTTCGGCTGCCTCTATATAGGTGTAACCTGTCAGAGCGTCAATACACTTTTTGGTCCAGTGGACGATTTCGATCCAGTGGCGGCGGTACCTGCCGTCGAGAAACTGGTGCACCCACTGTCCGTTGACGTCTTTCGATTCGTGCGGCACGCCGCAATAGGCCAGCAGCAGGTGGCGTCTGAAGGTCGAAAAATATCTCTTTCTGAAAAGAGCACTTTTTTTGAATGAAAAGCCCCGCCACTTCGGCCGCCAGTACCATGCGTTGACACCGCCGAAAGCAGCGGCCAGCTGGTCCTGCCGTCCGCAAGGCACCCCGGCCACACTCTCCTCGATTCGGTGGGCCAGGAGGGCAATTCGCCGCCGAACACCGGGTGTCAGCACCATGTTCTCGGCAGCGACCATAAAAGCGGCCGTCAGGGCCACGGCCGCCGCCGAGGACCCCCCCAGTGCGCTGCGCGGCGGTGATTGAGACTCGATGACCACATGAACCCCATCGGCCTCGAAATAGGCCGCCGTGGCGAACATGAGGCCCAGGGGATGGTTGAAGGGGGCACGGTCGGACGGATAGTCGGCGGTTTCGAATCCCCGCGATGTAATTTTCACCCGCCCGGATCGGTACGGCAGAAGCCGAACCGTGGTCCTCAGATCGATGGCAAGATTGAACGTGCAGGGCGAAAGGTGCCGCAGCGGGTTATAAAAAACGGCCAGATCGAGGGTGCCGCCCATGTCCACCCGACAAGGCGCCGATGTCATTACCGGATCGATATTAAGGGTTTCTCTCAGGTTGGCCTTCATCAATGAGCATCGACCTCGATTTCAATGAATTGTTTAGCGCCGTCTCTGGCCGCCGCCTCCAGTTTGATCGAAGAGGAAACAGTTAAGTTTTATATAAGGGTGTTCTGATCTGCCGCAGGAATGTCAGACTTCGGGGCTCCCGGCCCAGCTGGTAGGGAACGAAAGCTTCCAGGACATTGAGGCTTTCCACGATCGCCGGCAGCGAAAAGCGAAGACGTCCGGTCCTTGACAAATCAACGGTTTCAAGCCACTGCAGCAGTTTGAGGGTACCCCTGGTAAGGGTCAGCCTTCCCGATCCCCCTGCCGCGCAGCGCGCACACACAACCCCGCCGCGGGATAGATCGAATAACAGTGTTCCGCCCTCGATCCGGTCGATGTCGCGTTTGCACCTGCTGCACAGCCCCAGGATCGGACCATGGCCGGAAAGCACCAGAAACCGAACCTGAAAGAGAATACTCAGAACATCAGCCGGTGTCCGCCCCAAATCGAGTTCGGTGAGCACATGCAAGAGCAGTTCATAGAGATCCGGCTGTTTCTGACCTTCTTCCGACCACCCGTCAATCAGCTCGGCCCAGTAGCTCGCATAGGCCGTGCACATGATCGACGCCCGAATGGCGGCAAACGGCTGCTTCAGGACCGCTTCCTGCAGGACCGGCAAACTGCTGCGCTGTCCCGAGCTGCAGAGGATGTCGAGCGCCGCAAAGAGTTCCAGTATGCCCCCGAAGCGCTTGGTGCTCTTTCTGGCGGACTTTGCAATCGCGGAGAGCTTGCCTTTTTCCAATGTCAGGAAAGACAAGATAAGATCGAAATCACCATACTCGATCCGTCGCAGTATGATGGCGGGAGTAGACAGGCTCGACATGCCGTTTTCATGGGAGTTGGATGTTCACGACCTGACCGCTCTTCCCCGACAGTGCCACTGCCTTACCGTTCAGGCCGAGCCTGATGCCGCCCGCATTACCGATAAGGAGATTGAAGTTCCTGGAGCCCTCCAGCTCGATGTGGTCGCCCGGATAGAGTCGGTATTGCTTTGACTGCTGGTCGTCGACGATAATCTTCAGCCACGTTTCTTCTATGGTGTCGATCGTCAGCCGATATTTATTGGCGCCTGCCGGCGCCGCCGCCGCAGATCCGATTGAAGAGTCGGTGATAGAAACCTTTTTATCGTCTGCCGAATCCATAGGCGGTTCGGTCGTCGGTTCAGTCTTCGATGCCGGGACCGCCTTCTCTTCCGCCGGGGCCTTTGAAAGCGCATCCGGCTTTTCAATCGCCGGTTCCGTCGCCGACGGTTCGGCCGTCTCGGTTGAAACCGTCTCCTCCTTCGGCACGTTGTGCGCGCGCCATGCCGACACAGCGTAAAGCGTCGCGGCAATCAGGCAAAGCACGGCAGTGAGAGACAATATTAAGCGCCGCCAGAAGGCCCCGCCTGTTCGGTACAGGGCTGCTTCGGATAGAGCGATCTTTCGTTTTACCGCCAGGCGGGAGATGTAACGTTGAACGGCTTCATCGCCGTTCGCCCCGATAGCCTTGGCATAGGCCCTCAAGAAGCCCTTGACATATACTTCGTCCGGAAGGTGCTGGTGGTCTTCCTCTTCGATGAAATGCAGCGTTTCCAGCCTGATGCGGGTTTCTTGCGAAACGGCCTTGAGACTTATCCCTTTTTCGACCCGGATCGATTGAAGGTAGCGCCCGAAGGAAAGAGCTGTCTTCTCGGATTCAGCTGTCATCTTTGCGTATCCGTTTCCTGCATGGTGCCGGCTCGTTTGGTGTTCGACATCCCCAGCGGGCACATCAGTTGATGATTTTAATGTGGGCACGGTCCTTTAGATCCTGCAGCCAGGATTGGTATTTTTGATCGACAATCTGATTGAAGAGTTTGTCTTCGATTTCCGCTGCGGCTTCGGCCTGTGTCTTCCCGGCCGTATCAACGACCTCCTCCACCAGCAGTATTTGATAGCCGAAGGGGGCTTCAATTATAGGCGTAATATCCCCGGGTTTCATGTTCCGGATGGTTTCTTTCAATTGCGGGGAAAGATCATCGAGTTTGAAGAGCCCCATATCGTCACTCTCGACCGGTGCATCTGGCTGAAGCGGACTTTTGGTCAGCTCGTCAATGGGCCTGCCCGCTTTCAACTCCGCCTGAACAGTCTGCATTTTACGCAATGTCTCCTGCCGGTCGGCATCGGTGGCAAAGGAAGAAAGGCGGATAAAAAAATTGCGCAGGTGATATTTCTTTTCATAAGCATATTCTTCTGCGTGCTGATCATAGTATTCTTTTATATCTTGTTCGGTTATGACGATCTTCGACCGCACCTCCCGGTTGACGAGTTTGGCCCGCAGGATCTGTTGCTTGGTCTGCCGGCGATACTCCTCGTAGGTCATTCCCTCGGTGGCCAGGGCTTTGCGCAGGTCTTCATCGGTGATAGCGCGCGATTCTTTTATCCGCTCGATGGCGCTGTCGACTTCCTTATCGCTGACCGAAATGTTCTGGCGCTTCAACTCCTGATCGGCAAGCTTCTCGTTGATCATCTCGTTCAAGATTTTACCCCGCACCTCGAACATCAACTGCCGTTCGACATCCTCAGGATACTGGGAATTCCGAACTTGTTCGATATACGGCTGCGTCGCCTGGTTCAATTCGTAAAGCGATATGACCTCATCGTTGACAATCGCGACAATCCGATCAACGACCTCCGCGAATCCGACAGCCGTGGGCAGAAGCAAAAGAGTGATCTGAGCGAGCCCGATCACGAGCGCTGCAAAGCGGCCGAGGCCGGGTAAGAACGGGCGAACTTTGAGCCGATAAAAACGCATGTTTGCTGAATCTGTCTCTGCTGAATAATGAGTCAACACTGGCGGGTCGCGGTCTGGAGCACTGATGCGCGCTCCGTCGCCCGGTCTTCTGCCGCCAACCCGCCCAAATCGGTCATGACAATTTGCGGCAATACATTCGCGCGGATCGCGGTCGGGACCTCCCGGCAGCAAACGGGCGCTGCGAAAAACACACTCGGTCTTTAACGACCACCGCAATGGCGCACCATCAGCTTGGTGCGGCGAGGATCTTGTTCCACTGGTCTTTGTTGATGTCGATCGTGTAACGCTTCCGAAGGTTTTCGATCCAGTTACGGTACGCGTTTTCAATCTTAACCCGGCGCAGTTGCTTCACGATGATTTCCTCGACAGCCGCCGGGTTTCGCGTATCGCCCGATTGTGTCGCATCGTTATTGTAGTTCTCCTCGTAAAATTTTGCAACCTCATCGGGTTGGATGACGGTCTCGTCCTTCAACTCTTGTTGAACCAGTTTTTCCATCAACAGACGCGTCTTCAGGCCGCTTTCCCAGGATTTGTAGGAAACCGCATATTCGAGAAGCGTTTGTTCGAAGGCATCGTCCGGAAAATCCGCTTTTATTTTTTCAACGGCCTTTTCCAACTCCTCGTCTGAAACGCCGATGCCCAATTCACCGGCCCGCTGAAGAAGGACCAGCTCTTCGGTCATCTGATTCATGAGCCTGAGCTGGGCTTCCTTGGTGTCCTCCGGGTTCTGCAGACTATTGTGGGTGTAGGCCGTTTTGGCAATCTCAAAGGCGCGGTTGAAATCAGCCACGGTCACCACACGCTCGCCGATCCGGATCAGGTATTCGTCACCGTTACCGGTGTCGTGTCCCGAACATCCTATGAGGGCGAACACAACGGCTGCGGCACTCCAATAGAAACAGCCTCTCAGCATGTTAGTTCACGGGCCTGTAAAGGTCGATATGCCGCCTGCCGGTCACGCTACCGGAAATGGTCGACGCTGCGCAACGCCTGCGGGCACACGTAAATCATTGGTTTTAAAAGGTACTGAAATAACATCATAAATCTTAAACGTTATTTTTAACATGCCGCGCGATTTCTTTCAAGATGTTTTTTGTCTGTCCCAGCAGCCCTTTTGATTCCCGACCCCGAAGCCGTGTCTTTAATACACAATCCGGTGTCAGGCTGTACCTGTCGGGAGCCGACATGACCAGGTCGGCAAGACCACTTGGATTTTTCTGATGAGCTTCTGAAAACACCATCGTAAGACCGGCGCCGACAACATCCAGACGTTTCACACCGGCCTTGATGGCAAAAACCCGCAGCATGATTTTCAGCAGGAGGTTCAGCGTCTCCTCGGGTATGGGACCGTAGCGATCGATCAGCTCGGCCTTGAAATCGGAGATTTCGGCGACTTCCGTCACCCGCGACAAGCGTCGGTAGGCGGAGAGCCGTTGATCGATGTCGGGAATATAGGATTCCGGGATAAAGGCCGACAGCTGGAGATTGATCTCGGGCGATAGCGGTTCCTGCACCGGCTCGCCTTTCATTTCAGCAACCGCATGTTCCATGAGCTCCAGGAACATTTCATAACCCACCGCCGCGATGTGACCGGATTGAGACGCTCCGAGAATCGTCCCGCCGCCGCGAATCTGCAGATCGCTCATGGCGATCTGGAAACCCGCGCCCAGGTCGCTGTGCTCCATCAAGACCTTCAATCTCTTCTGAGCGTCTTTGCCGAGCAAGGATTCGTGGGGTATAAAGAGGTAGGCATAGGCCTGGTCCTCGGAACGGCCGACCCGCCCCCGCAGCTGGTACATTTGTGCCAGGCCGAATTTGTCGGCCCGGTTCACCAGGATGGTATTGGCGGCCGGAATGTCGAGGCCGGATTCGACAATGGTTGTGCAGACGAGCATATCGATCTGACGCGAGAAAAACCGCAGCATGATCCGCTCCAGTTCGTCTTCGCTCAGGCGACCGTGAGCGACATCGAGCCGGATTTCGGGTACCAATACTCTGATTTTCTTTGCAATTTTATCAATGCTAGCGATATTGTTATGGATAAAAAAGATCTGCCCCTTTCTTTGCAGTTCCTTGCGGATGGCCTCGGTCACTACGGCATCGTCGAACTCGGAGATATAGGTGATGATCGCCTGACGATATTCCGGCGGGGTCGAAATGAGGCTGATGTCGCGGGTTCCCATCAGCGACATATGCAGCGTGCGCGGTATGGGGGTGGCGGTCAGGGTCAGCACGTCGACGTTGCGGCGCAGGGCTTTCAGTTTTTCTTTGTGCTTGACCCCGAAGCGCTGCTCTTCATCCAGGACCAGCAGGCCGAGGTCCTTGAAAGCAACGTCCTTCGAGAGCAGTCGATGGGTGCCGATCACGATGTCGATTTTTCCGGCTTTCAGGTCCTGCACGATGTCACGTTGCTCCCGCATACTGCGGAAGCGGCTCAGGCAGGCGATGCGCACCGGAAACGGTCCAAAACGGTCCGAAAAAGTGGCGAAGTGCTGTTCTGCAAGGACCGTTGTGGGCACCAGGACCGCCACCTGCTTACCATTGTAAACGGCCATGAATGACGCCCGCAGCGCCACTTCGGTTTTGCCGTAGCCGACGTCGCCGCAGACCAGTCGGTCCATGGGAACCGGATGGGACATGTCGTTGAGGACGTCATCGATCGCCTTGAGCTGGTCGGCGGTTTCCTCGAAGGTGAACCCGGTTTCAAATTCCCTCAATTCGTCTTCGAACAGATTGAAGGCCACACCTTTGCTCACCTTGCGGGCCGCGTACAATTTCAGCAGTTCTCCGGCCATCTTTTCGGCCGATTTTTTAACCCGGGCCTTAACCCGTGCCCAGGACTTTCCGCCCATTTTGTCGAGCACCGGTGTCACACCGTCCACGCCCAGATACTTCTGGACCATGCTCATGCGATCCACCGGCAGGTAGAGCTTGTCGTCGCCCCGGTAGGCAATCAGCAGAAAGTCATTGGCCGTCCCGTTCAATTTCAATTTGACAAGGCCCCCATAGCGGCCGATCCCGTGGTCGGTGTGCACGATGAAGTCGCCTTGCTTCAGATCCTCGACGTTGATCAGCTCCGCCGGCGGCGGCCGGTGGAGCTGCACCCGGCGTCGGCGGCGCGATCCGAATATCTCCTCCTCGGTGATGACGGCCAACTGCTCGTCCGGCCAGGCAAACCCGCCGGAAATCCGGCCGAGGACCGTGAAGACCGTCTCCTTGCCCCCGATGGTCTCGTCCGGTGATTCGGCAAATTCGGTTTTGACGCCGTAGGGGATGAGAATCGATTGCAACCGCTCGCCGCGCGATTTGGAACGGCAAACGATCAGCGTCCGGCTGCCGGTCTGCCGCTTGTCCTCGATCCAGTCGACCAGGGGCGCAAACAAGTTTTCTTTCACCTCCTGATGCTTGAGTTCGGTCTGTAACGCAGAGTTGTCCGCGACCGCAAACCGGCCGATCGAAAGGGGTTCCGGACCAGACGCGCCTTTTCCCAGAACGGCAAACATCCTGAGACGCAGCGGCTTTCTCTGGTCCAGCATCTGCTGCGTCTGCTCCCACGAAAGGAACATCTGCTCGGGCTCCACGCACAGACGCCCGCTGTTTTTGGCTTCGAGGGTGTTGTTATGCGCCCGCTCCAGGGTTCCCACGGCCTGACGTTCCAGGTCTTCGGTATCTGAGAGAACGAAGAGCGCACCTGGCGGGGCATAGTCGAACAGCGAGCTCAATTCAGGAAAGATCAACGGCAGCAGTCCCTCGGCACCGGGGAAGACCCCTTCGTGTTTGATGCGATCGACTATTTTTCGCACGCGTGTGACCGGCATTTCGAGTTTGGCCGCTTGCTTGCGGACGCGGGCTATTACCGCCACGCGGTTTTCGGCCTGCAGGATCGCCTCTCTGGCGGGCAAAATAACCGCTTCCGGCAGATCTTTTATTTTTCTCTGGGTCGCGGCCGAAAAAACCCGGATGGTGTCGACCGTGTCGCCGAAGAATTCGATTCTCAACGGCTCCGGGTAGCCGGGGGTAAAGACATCCAGAATCATACCGCGCACACAAAAATCGCCCGGTTCTTCGACGATGGCGGTACGGTTATACCCCCCGGCAACGAGCTTTTCGACCAGTCGATCGCGTTCGCAACCTTCTCCAGCCATGATCAGTTCGGCAAAGTTGACGAGTTCCCGGCGGGGAATGACTTTTTGCAGCAGGGCTTCGATGGACGTAATGACCA
>JBATHN010000133.1:0-7500 GCA_049666885.1 Desulfobacterales bacterium | reverse complement strand
GCGTCATATCGTCCTCGGCCGGCAAGCCCCGGCAACATTCGCTGACCTTTCTTTTTATGACTTCAGCAATGGATACCGCATTTTCATGCCGATGCTTCCGAACCAAATCCTTTATCATCCCTTTGCAATGGGTGCGCCCGACACCCTGATCGATCTCCCAAAGACCATCGGTTCCAATCAGAACAATGGCCCCCTTCGGGAGAGCGGATCGGCTGTTGACCTGGTAATCGGCGTAAGGGTCGACGCCCAATGCCACACCCTTACCTTGCAAGGGAGCAAACACGTCGGTAGCGGGATTGTACAGCAAGGCCGGATCGTGCCCGGCACGAACCCACTCGATCTTCCTCTCAGGCCCGAAAATCGAGGCGTAAAAGACGGTTACAAAATGGCCGCTTGACCCGACATCCAAACAAAGCAACCTGTTGACGTCCGCGACGATCTGGCTCAAATCTCCCGATTGCATTGCCCTAGCACGCAGATAAGCACGTATGGAAGTCATCAACAGGGATGAACACAATCCATGACCGGAGGCATCACCGACGGCGATGTGCATTTGTGTCGTCGAGGGGCAACAAACACCCCTAAAATCGTGATAATCAAAAAAATCGCCTCCCAGCATTCCGGAATATACTGTCCATCCGGCGATCTCTGCGCCGTCGATTAGAGGCGAGCTCTTGGGCAGCAACTGGTGTTCAATTTCAGACGCCAACTGCACACAAACTTTTTCGGGGAGGCTTTCGTTTTCCAGATTCGTTCTGTGCTTCATTTGGTTCTCTCCAGGCGTCTTCATCCAGCGCAATTTGCAGGATGAACGGGCCTCTTCGATTTTCAATCCAAGTTGGAACGGCTTCAGGTTTATGATGTTTCTCCGGCGGTCATTGAATCATCCCGGTAATGTTAATCGGGATCATGGGCCGTATTTTGCTGTCAGTGCGGATATAAAGGGCATCGGCGTAGAAGCCCTTTTCCGAGCGGGTGTTTTCCACACGGATGACGCAGCGGTTTTTCCCCTCGGTGCAGCGCTCGGTCAATTCGTACTTGATGAACGTTCCATTTTTGGCTTTTACCTCCCCGATGGAAAAGGGCAGGTCCTTTCTGGGGATAATTTCCACTTCGGCGACCAGCGGCGATCCCGCCGGCCCGGCCAGGCGAACACGCTCGGGCCGTATCTCGGCGAATTTCTCCACCATGCCCGTTACGGCCACTTCGATCCACGGTCGATTCGGATCATTGGTTCGGATGCGCACGCTTTCGCGGATCTTGCCACCGCCGTATCCTTCTGTGTTGACGTTGACATCGATGGTCCCCTCCTACCCGGGAGGGATCTGCCGCACGCTGGACGCGGCCGTGCACCCTCATCCGGATTCGATATCGAGGATGGCCAGGGGCGCGTCGCCTCGATTGTGAAGAACAAACCCGTGCTCGATCCGGCTGCCTTCCACTACCGGATAAAATTCAAAGACGCTTTCGGGAAGAAAAGCCTGTGGTCCAAAAGACGGCGTATCGGCCGCCGAGACAAAGACCGGGGCAAGAACGATGCACACAATGCTTGGGATCAACAGTTTTTTTCGCAACAGACGGTTTCCCATATTTTGACGGTTACCGACACTCCCCTGACTGTTCATGGCCCGAGGATGCAACAACCGCCGGTCGGAAGAAAAAGACACACAGGGCCAGGAAGACCGATACGGCCAGAAAACCGATGTCTCGGGCCACGGTCCACAGGTCAGCCGGTCCGGCGGTGGTTTCGGTCGAAAAACAGCCGCAGTGGATATCCAGCCCGCGGACCTGGTTGAACACCAACGCACCGATGAAAGCCAACAGCAGCCCGGTGCTTGCCACCGTCGCCCCCGGCAGCCAGAATCCGGTGACCAGGCAAAGCCCCAGCAGCAATTCCAGCCAGGGCAGGACAAGGGCCGTCAGGTTGACCGCCATGTCCGGCAGGATCTGGTAGTTGTAAACGGCTTGTGCAAAGGCCTGGGAATGCAGAATCTTGTCATAGCTGGCGTAAAGGAACACTGTGCCCAGCAGCAGACGCAACGCAAGGAACACAATTTGTTGCATCCTTTGGCGGCTTTGGACATCCTCGGGCCCGCTTCTTTTTTGCGTTTTCGAAATGCTGTCCGTCTCCCCGTTACAAGCCATTTCACACAGAAGGGTGCCCTGGCCGCAGGAAGCGGTTTCAAACTGAAGCACCGGGTGGTCGATGCGGAAGCGGTGCAGCAACTCATGCTTGATGCGGTCGGTCAGATGCTCGGTGCGGCTGACCGGCTGGTCCGGTACCACCACGTGGCAGGAAAATGCGGTGCTATTGGAGGAAACCTGCCAGGCATGCAGGTAGTGAACGCCCAGGACCTCCGGCAGGCGGCACAGGTGCTCCCGAATTGCTTCAAGGCTGATATGGCCGGGGGTGGCGTTCATCAGCACCGCTGTGGACTCTTTGAGAAGGCTCCATCCGTTTTTCAAGATAAACACAACGATCAAGACCGACAGCAGCGGGTCGAGCCAGTACCACGGATAAAACATCAGTAAGACACCGTTGATCAGGACCGCCACCGAGGTGAGCAAATCCCCCACCATGTGCAGAAAGGCACCGCGCACGTTCAGGCTGTGGGCCGCATCCCGGTGCAGCAGCCAGGCCGACAAGCCGTTGCCGACAACGCCGACACCGGCCAAGATGATCACGACAAGGCCGTTGACCGCCTGGGGATGAAAAAAGCGTTCAACAGCATGATAAAGAATAATCCCGGAAGCCCCGGCCAACAGCAGCACATTGATCAGGGCGGCCATGATTTCGGCCCGACGGTAGCCAAAGGTATTGAACGCCGTGGCCCCTTTGCGACCGATGCGAAAGGCGATGTAGGAAATCAGCAGGGCCGTGAAATCGCTGAAATTGTGCACGGCATCCGAGATCAGGGCCACACTGTTGGCTAGCAGGCCGCCGATGACCTGGGCAGCGGGAATAAATAGGTTCAGCGCCAGGGTCGCCAGCAGTCGGGATCCACTGCTGTCTTGAAATGCCGCTCCGTGATGGTGCCCCGAGCAGCCATGGCCGGGTGAGTCTCCCGTAGTTTTACTACACTCACAATAGCTGTCGCTGTGACCGTGTTCCACCTGGCATGCCTTTTCCTCTTTCATAATGTCACTCTCCCGTATCCGTCGGCAGGCCGGCCTGTTTCCAGACGGTCCAGCCATTGACCAGTACGCGCACGTTTTCAAAACCCATATCCTTCAAAAAAAGAGCCAGTTCATGGCTCAACTCGCAACTTTCCCCGTCGCAATAGGTGATAATCGTCTTTGAGCCCTCCAAGCGGCCGGCCGTTTCCACGAAAAAACGGTCGACCTCCTGCCAGGGAAGGCTCAGCGCCCCGCGAATATGCCCCTGCGCAAATTGGCTTTGCGGCCGCGCGTCGACGAACAGGGCGGCCTCTTGATCGAACAATTGCGCGGCTTGTTCCAGTGCAATGACCAGGCTGTCTCCGGCTGCGTCGGCAAAGCGCGCATTGGCCGTCCAGTCCCCGATCACCGGCATGCCGTCGGAACGCCAGTAATTGACGCCGACTGCAATCAGGCAGGCCAGCACAACGAGCGCGGGCACCTGCCACAGGGTTTGTTTTAGGGAAATCGGGCTTGGTTTTATCGTGACGGTTGCCTTCATCATCCAATCCGCTTTGCTAAATCTATTGTGTATTAGTATGTTGAAACGCATCTGGTGACCGATGCGATTCAAGCGCCGTCGACAAACGGGCTTACGATGAAATAGACGCCCAAAAGCGCGATCACCACTCCGGCGCCCCTTCGGAACCACAACCCGGCCCCTTGCCAGACGCTGCTTTCCATGAGTTTGCGCACCATGGCCGTGGAACTGCCGGCCACGACGATGGGCAGGCAGTGCCCTAAAGCGAAGAGGATCATCATCACCGACCCTGTGAAGATCTTCTGCTGCACGGTGACGATGGCCAGAATCGGAGCGATGAAGCCGAAGGTACAGGAGCCCGACAGGATGCCGTAGGCCAGTCCCAGCCCGAAGGCGCCGTGGATGCCACGAAGCTTAAGTCGGTAGAGCAGCGCACCGGACATGGAGCAGGCCTGCACACCGAGCATGCCTAAGGCCACCCAAATCAAAACGGCACCCACCAGCACCTGCCACCAAATTCCCACATCGCCCAGCATGCGGCCCAACATGGCACAAGTGATGCCCACGGCGGCAATGGTGACAAACAGTCCCGACGTAAAAGCACCGGCATACCAGCATGCCCGACGGGGATGGACGGCGGTTTCCTGACCGCCGACATAGGCCACGATCAACGGGATGGACGCCAGGTGGCAGGGAGAAAACAGTACGCTGACCATGCCCCAGGCGAATGCGCCCAAGGCTGCGAAAGCCAGCCCGCCGGTCATCCACTGGTTAACGGCTATTAAAAATTGATCGAACATATCGCGTTCAACTCCTTTAATGATTCCAATCGCCGGGCAACGACACGGCTGCGTCAGGAAACTCCCAGCTTGGATAAAATGTCAACAATCCGTTTTTTATCCATGAAACCGGTATTGCGATGAACTTCCCTGCCCTTGGCGTCAAAGAAAATTTGCGGCGGTATAGACCTGATGCCGTACTTTTTAGCCTGGTCGGGATTTTTCCATACATCGATGAAGATGATATCGGCCTTGCCGGCATATTCCTTTTTCAACGCTTCGATGATAGGCGCCATCATTTTGCACGGGATGCATTCAGTGGCGCCCAGATCGACCATGACCACCATCCCATCATTCGTTATACTTTTATTGTCATTATTCGCTTCTAAAACAGGTGTTTGTAGACGTTCAACAGAACAATTGCACGGAAAGTACATCGTTTTGAGAACCATAATGATGCCTATGACGACAAAAGCAGCAATGGTCCTAAAGCTATCTTTTGTCATTCCTATAATCCCGTATTTTTTAACTGCTTAAGAACGTCCTTTTCGGCGAAAAAGCCCACATGCCGAAACACCTCTTGGCCTTTTGCATCGTAAAAGACCTGGACAGGGATGGACCGGATGCCGTAGCGTGCAGCCAGGATCTGCTCCTCGCCCACATGGACGAAGACCACGTTCAAGTTTTCGGGAAAATCTTTGCGCAGCTTGTCCAGGATCGGCTGCATCATGTCACAGGGCACGCAGCCGGTGGCGCCGAACTCCACCATGGTCGGTTTACCGGAGTGGCGAGCCTTGTCAACCGGGTTGTCTACCGCCAGACGGTTTTGGGACGCCACCCATTTTTTGTTTATGCGCAAACGGGCCGTTCTGCCAATGGAATCGATATAGGCCGAAATCGTCTGCTGCCTTTTATGCTGGAGTAGGTATTGGTGGATACCGTAAGCCACTTGCTCGAAGGGGGCACCACCCACCATTTCCTCGTTGTTTTTGTAAAAATCACGCGCCTCGTCTTTGGACACGGTCAGATCCCTGGTCCGATGTTCGAATAGCGCCTGAATCGCGCGGTTATCGTCTCCGCCGTCGGTGGTAAGGTCTGCTTTCCGGGCCTCGTTGAGCAGAATTCGCTGGACTGCTTCCTGCTCCAGGATGAAGATCAGGTTCTTTTCTATTTGTGCGCGCAGCTTGGGGTCATGGTCTTTTATGTCTTCAAGCAATTGTGAACGTGTGATGGCGATATTGTCGGCAATCAGTAATATGTCTTCATCAAGGGGCCGGCTCCGCGGATTTAAGCAGGCCCGAGGATAGCCCGGGGTAACTGGTTTCAATCGTATCGGCGCCGGCTGTCTGGGGTATGACAACGGTCAGCAAAAACAGCAGCCACATAAAGCGGCTTTGTAAAATGTGATGTGGACTGAGAATGTCACGCATGGTGCAAATATTCCTTGTTCGTTGGCGATTAAGTGACCGTCGATTGAGGTCAACAACTCGAAAGTTTCCGGATAGAAAACGGAAAGCGGATGCAGGTCAGAGATAAATCGCACCTGCCCATTAAACCCGTGGAAGGAGGTGATTAACAGATAAAGGAGCAGTGGATAGAAAACAGGGGCGGCGGGATAAACGATGACGGCATTTTCAGCAAAACCTTGCCCGCCTGAAAATTACGCAAGCTTGCTCTGATTTCCGCTAGCACCTGTATTCCCGGCACCGAAAAAATGTAGCGTTTTTCGGTTCGGGGCAGTCGGGAGAAGGGATCCGGCAGTATGAAAAAGTGTCCTTTTGAGGCCCGGCAAGGCAACATATGGCATGAACCCGTGGCGGTGGCCTTGGTGATGCCGTGATAATAGGATCGGCTCTTTTCACAAGGCGTGTGGCCAGACCTTGGCGAAAAGGCGGCACATGCGTCGCCGGCGGCCATGCCGAGGAACACAGTAAAACTCACCAAGATTGTACACAACTTTTGGTGCATGCCGTATACATTACCAGATGATTTACCGTTGCTTGACATTATCATAAATTCTGGTCCAGTTTGCAACCTATTACTCAATCAAGCGGCCGAGTACGAACGGCTTGAGTTGAAGCGGTTCATGTAACCTTCTATTCTCCGGCGTCTGGCACTATCCAACGGGGGACAGGCCTCGACCCCCTTGGCGCCTTCGGCTATCCGGGCGGCGAACACCAGGCAAGTCTCCTCGCCGCACTGTCGGCAGTTGGTTTTGGGCAGCACCTTGAGAATCTCGATCAACTGCGGCCTGGGGGCGCCCTTGAAGCTGGGCACGATGCGCTCCCGGTTTTCCCAGGCGTCATTGATCTCCCGTTTGAGCCACTCCACGATCTTGCGCGCTTCGGCCTCGTCTTTCAATGCATTCACGGCGATCCTGCGTCCCTGCACGTTGATCAGTTTGCCGTGGACTTTGAAGGTCACCGACGGCGGGTCCTGGATGTACACAAACCCGCCTAGTGTCGTGTTCAGGTAAGGCAATGACTGGCCCACATCCTGACCCAGGTGGGCGAAACAGTGCACGGCCATGGCGCCCGGGTTGCACTTGGAATTAAACATTTCCAACCGGTAGCTTTCCAGTAACATAACGGCACCTCTCGCTGTTGAATCCCCACCGGGGTTTGATAGTGATTTTCCGAATCGGGAGAAACGACGATGTCTTCCGACAGTATCACCGCCCTTCGGAACCGGTTCCCAGTGCGCAAGAATATTCCCGACAAACGGCATGCAGTCTGACCCGTTCATTTCGCATCATTTCCGTTTCGCAGCAGGGGTATCCTTATCACAAAGCTAACTTGTTTTTACGGAGAGCAGCGGAGTAAAAATCCAGTGCAGCGCCTTGTTATGCCTGCTACATTTATATGATTCCTTTTGTATGAAGTGCATTAATGGTCATAAAAAAAGCTGCAAGCCAATTCGTATAAGCGAATAGTTTTTTAAGATGTTTTGGCTTAGTATTTAATGACAGTTTCCCTCCAAGTATTCCTCCAACCACTGTAATAATGGCCAATGGAATAGCCCATGAGGGGTTGAAATCTCCTTGAATAGCATGCCCTGTAAAACCCATAAAAGCAGTTGCCGCTA
>JBATHN010000132.1:0-6344 GCA_049666885.1 Desulfobacterales bacterium | reverse complement strand
TAGTCTTCGACGTAATCCAGCGCACCGGGAAAGCAGTAGCGCACACAAAGAGGATCACCACCGCAAAGGTCGCACTTGTAGACCGTGTGCCGCTCGGACTCGAAGCCGAGCGCCCCGAACGGGCAGGCGGCCATGCACATCCGGCAGCTGATGCAGCGGTCGTAGTCGATCAGGACCCGGTCCAACCGGCTGTCCCTGTATATCGCCTCCCTCGGGCATACCGCCATGCAGGGGGCATCCTGGCAATGCTGGCAAATGACCGGCAGGTAAAAGCCCTCGGCATCATCCCTGATTATCCGGATGCGGGCTTGAGCCGGGTTCCGCACACCGGATTTCACCATGGAGCAAACGGTCCGGCAGAGTGAACAGCCGTTGCATTTTTGAGGATCGGCTATCAGCGCGTGATGTGTTTTCATCGATGATGACCTGTTGCCGCCTGAAGGCTAATGTGATGTCACTGACCAATCGTCACGAGGTTACTGACTGTCGATACGGCGGCTGATGCCTTCGACGGCCGATTTCATGTGGGCCACCAGTTGCTGCATCTTCTCGTCACTCATGCTCGGTTTGAATCCGACGACCCAGATAGCCGACATGGGTTGACCGTCGGTTTTGATGGGTGCGGCCGCTGCCCGCACACCGGAGATATATTCTTCGTCGTCGAAGGCCACGCCGTCGCGCCGCACCTTGCGGATCTCCTGCAGGTACCGGCGTTGATCGGTAATGGTGTGTTCCGTATACCGGGGCAGCCCTTTGGCGCGCAGCAGTTCCGTGACCTGCCCCTCCGGCATGGACGCAAGGAAGAGCTTTCCGGTCGCACCGGCCAGCAACGGAATGGTCGTTCCGACCGGAGAGGTGATTTTTAGATTCTGGGTCGACTCGACGATGTCTAAAATCGTGATGTGGTCGACATTTCTGACGCCCAGAAAAACAGATTCCTGGATTTGAGCCATCAGCTCTTCCATGAAGGGCCGCGCCGCATCCTTTAAATCGATTCGGGCGTGGGCCGACCGGCCCAGCTCGAACACCGTCACACCCAGGGTAAACTTTTTGGTCAGGGGGTCGCGCCTAAGAGCGCCCTCCTCTTCCAGGGCCGAGACAATGCCATGGACGGTGCTCTTGCCGATCCCCAACTCGCGGGCCACGTCGCTGAGCGTCAGGCCGTCAGGCTTTCTGGCAATGAGGTGTAGAACCTGAAACGCTTTTCTGACGATCGGTGCTTTGTAATTATCTACCATTGTTCTCCATACTGAACACAGTTTTAACCTGGTTATACGCTTTTTTGCCGGTTTGTCAACCTCAAAATAAACTATAAATGACAACATATAACCATATTGAGCAATTTTTGCTTGACAAGGAAACAATATCTGTTAGTGTAGCCATATAATTTCGTTCATTATAGAGAACCAACGATTTCCGCCGCAGATTCATCGAAAGGAGCCTGTCATGGCCATCGACAAAGAGCGCCAGTCAACCGCTGAAAGTCTCCGCCAAACCCGAACATACGGCAAATTTCGCTGCCACAACCCCAGCTGTATGGGCAGGCTCCAGCCGGGAGCCGGCCAGAAACAGGTCAAATGTCCGGAATGCGGCATGGAGTTCCGGGTCTACTGGATCCGGCCCGATTTTCCCCGCATTCGCGGACCGGTCTGGGATGTGAATCGCAAGCTCGCGCAAGAAGCGCTGGTGAAAAAGGAGGGAACCCATCATGGCGTTGAATAGAAAAATTGCCTACATCGATCTGTCCACCGGCGAGGTCGAGGTCAAACCCATTCCGCTGGATGTGCGCAAAAAATATCTCGGGGGCCGGGGTCTCGACGCCTACCTGCTCTACAATCACACCCAAAAAGGCTGTGACCCTCTCGGTCCGGGCAACGCATTGATCATCAGCGGCGGGATTCTGACCGCCACCTGCGCCTCGGCCACGGCCCGCACCCATATCATGGCCAAATCGCCGCTGACCGGCCTGCTCGGCAGCGCCAACATGGGCGGATTCTTTGCGCCCGAAATGGCCTGGGCCGGTTTTCACCACCTGATCATCACCGGCAAAGCCGAATCGCCGGTCTATCTCTTCATCCACAACAACACCGTCGAGATCAGGGACGCCGGACACCTATGGGGCCGCATGACGACCGACACTCAGTGGGCCATCCGGGAAGAACTCGGTGACGAGGAAATCAAGAGCTGTGTCATCGGTCCGGCCGGTGAAAACCTGGTCCGCTATGCCAATGTGATGACCGGCATCAAGAACGCCGCCGGCCGCACGGGCATGGGGTGCGTGATGGGGTCGAAAAACCTCAAGGCCGTCGCCGCCCGCGGCACGCTGGACATAAAGATCGCCCGGCCGGTCGAAGCCCTGGAATACAACAAGCGCTTCATCGACCAGATCACCAGCGCCAAGGTCAACCAGACCCAGGGCACTCTCGGCACCCCCTTCATCTGGGGCGCCACCAATTCCTGGGGCGGACTGCGCACACGCAACTTTCAATACAACCAGTGCGAATACGCCGACGACATCGAACCCGAACGACTGGACGAGATTGCCACCGAAACCATAGGTCCGCATCACATGACCGGCTGTTTCGGCTGTCAGGTGCACTGCCGGGCGCAGTACAAGATCCCTTCCGGCCCATACGCCGGAAAGTACGACGAGGGGCCCGAGTACACCTCTCAGGGGGCCTTCGGCGCCCTGCCCGACTGCACCAACGCCGTCACGGTCCTAACGGGCAATCACCTGGTCAACCAGTACGGCGTCGACAACCTCGAGATCGGCAGCATCATCGCCTGGGCCATGGAACTCCGCGAAAAAGGTATTCTGACCGACAAGCAGACCGATGGCCTCGACCTTCGGTTCGGCAACGACGAAGCGGTCCTCGAAATGGTTCACCGGATCTGTCTCAGAAAAGGATGGCTGGGCGACACCTTGGCCGATGGGGGCATTCCCGCGGCCGAAAAGATCGGCAACAACGCCTTCGACTATCTCATCCAGGTCAAGGGCATGAACAACCTGCACTCGGACGAGCGGGGGACCCCGGCCCTGGCCCTCAACATCGCCACCGCATCCAGAGGTTCGGACCACCTGCGCAGTCGCCCGGCGATCGACCTGTATCATCTGCCCGAACCGGTCCTGCGAAAAATTTACGGCAACCCGGTCCCCTATGACGGACCGCTCAGCTCGGAGCACACTTCTTACGACGGCAAGGCCTGGCAGGTTTTCTGGCAGGAGAACTGTTACATGGCCGTGGACTGTCTGGGCATCTGCAAGTATCACACGGTATTTTTAGGGGCGACCCTGCCGAACTTCGAAGACTGGCCCAAGGTCCTTTACCTGAACACCGGACTTGAACTGACGCCCACCGACATCTGGACGATCGCCGAACGCTGCAACATGATCGAACGGCTTTTCAATCTCCGTGAAGGGCTGACGCGCAACGATTTGAAAAAAGGCGACATGCTCAATCATCGCTACTTCGACGAGCCCTGCCGGCGCGGTGCACCGGACGTGGTCGGCCGCAAGATCGACCGCGAAAAGTTCAAGCAGATGATCGATGATTTCTACTCGCACAAAGGCCTGGACGAAAACGGCGTCCCCAAGCCGGAAACCCTGCAGCGGCTCGGCCTCGAAAATGAACCGTCCCACCTGCTCTAACCCGGCGGGTTGTAAGACGAAAGGAGAACGAGATGGAAAAGGTTCTGAAGATCGACCACGAAAAATGCACCGGGTGCCGCCTGTGCGAGCTGGTGTGTGCCGTTAAACACGACGGCATTTCCAATCCGGTCCGCAGCCGCATCCGGGTGATCAAGTGGGAAGCCGAGGGCGTTTACATCCCGATGTCCTGCCAGCAGTGCCAGGATGCTCCCTGTCTGATCGGCTGTCCGGTGGGCGCTATATCCCGTGAAGACAAATTGGGCCGCGTGGCCGTCGACTACAGCGTCTGCATCGGCTGCCGCACCTGCGTGTCCGTCTGTCCTTTCGGCGCCATGAACTTCAACACCATCGACCGCAAGGTCATCAAATGCGACCTGTGCGACGGCGATCCCCAGTGCGTCAGGTTCTGTGAAGTGAAAGCCGTGGATTTCGTGGATGCCGGCGATATCAGTATCCAGAAAAAAAGGACCGCCGCCCAGCGGCTGTATGCCGCCGAAAACCGCTCGGCCGCAGTTCAGTCCGAGCATTGATATCACAGCCTATTATTTTCCTGCCCGACAACGCGCGCGCTTCTGCCTTATAGAAGGAAAGCGCGCGCTTCGTTTATCACCTATCCAAATTAAACTTCTGGTTTTCAGTCAATTATATACTTATTGACTTGAGTTGGTTAATACCTTACTAGTGCCTCTCCACGGTCTTATAAATAACACTGATCAGTTTCCGATCCAAAAATGTGCTATTTTCTGTAAGTTCGAGGAAATCTGCGGCTGAGCACGGAGGCGCACTCGTGCATGGCGTACAAGAGCTTCCGCAGACCTGTCACGTCTTTGGTCACGCCTGTGCGTTATAAATTCCGACCAGTCCCGAAGCAGGCGGGGCATTGAGGGAAAGGACCATTTCTGGGCCAAAACTTACTAAATAAAGTCAGCTAACCCATCGGTTATAGACTTGGATATGGAAACCACGAAATCGAAAGAAACATTCACCGAATTTAGCACCGAGGCTGCACATAAAAAAAAAATTTTTCTGGTTAGAGGAAACCAAAAAGTCCGAATTCATGCCGAGAGCATGTCCAAATACTGCCTTTTTTTTCGCTATCTTGAAAAAGAGATTTTATTCGATGCAAGTGAACATGCCTCTTTAATTGTTGAGAGTGACACCCAAAGCATCGAAGTCGGTCCCTGTCGGATTCTGTCTGGTCCTGATCGGAATGGGCACACAGGCCGAGTCGTCTTCACCAACCCTGCAAACGAACTCCCGAACCTGATTCGTAATAAAAGGCCAATCATATTGCAGTCAGCCTTTGATAACGTTCATTTGTCATTAGCGCATAAGGACCGTATTCGCCCATCCTTCAGGGATTACATCGCCAACCTTAGATATGACCTTCAGATATACAAAGGCTTGTTTGATGAGATAGATTCGAAATATCGGGAGGAACCCGAAGGAGTGCAAAATGTGGTTCAGATGGCAGTCATTGAGACTGAGGGGCAAAATTTTAGACGGTTTTTTGAGGATAAACTCCACGAATTAAATTGCTTGGTCGATGATTTCAGCCCCGAGGAACACCGGTGGCATGGTTATTATTTTAGAAAACAGCTCTTGGATTTTATTCTATGTTGTCCTTTTGCGGCAAGAGCTTATCTAAAGCCCAGAGGATACGCCGGTGACTCAGAACAAATGCGAATGATATACCGCAATGAGTATCAAGGAACATCCACTTTTGCAAAATTGTTGCATAAACACAGCGTGGAGCACAAGGCCTCTCAATCGGTGAGAAACAGAATTGGGATGATCGCGCAGAGGATTAAGAATTTTCAAGGCCGTTGCCGCGAACTAGGCCATGATGAAAAAATCAGTGTTTTATCAGTTGGCTGCGGGCCTGCTTTCGAATTGGGGTATATTATAAGATCACCTGAAGATTGCGAAAAATATCATTTTACTCTTTTCGATCAGGATGATGCTGCTCTTTCGGAGGCGGCCGATCTGATCAGAGAAATCGAAAAAAAATTAAGCGCCCGACTAAACGTAGACTATGTGCGCGGATCTGTCAGATTTATGTTTTTTTCCAGAGAGTTGCACCAGAAATGGGGGCCATTCCACCACATTTATTCCCTGGGACTTTTCGACTACCTCGCCGAACGCACCGCAAAGGCCGTTCTCGACCGTCTTTTCCGGCTACTTAAAACAGGCGGGGAGCTGGTCGTCGGCAACTACCATGTGTCTAATTCTTCAAAATATTTCATGGAATACTGGGGAGACTGGCCCCTCATACATCGTACGGAAGAGGAATTCAGGGGATTGTTTTCAAATGAGTCCTCTGGGCAAGCCTCTATTAATTATGATGATACAGGCGTTCAAATGTTTCTTTGCATCGAAAAACTGCAGGACAATGCTTAACCCAAAATTTATCTTTATCACATCAGTATTTTCTCAATCTAAAGATCCCTCTTTAGATCCAAACTAACCTGCCCTATCCCTACCCACCTAAAGTGAGCAATCGTTGCAACCGGACGCATAATAGGGCCTGTTGCATTTCTATAATCCTTTCATGCGTGAATCCAATATTTTTGTTAGTTACTCTTGCTTCCGGGTCTTCGCCTCGCGCAATCCGCTCATTTAAAATTGGAAGTGGAATGACTTATTCAGTTGCCGAGTAAATATTTGAAGGGTCTTCTTTCATTCGGGTCTCGAT
>JBATHN010000131.1:0-2193 GCA_049666885.1 Desulfobacterales bacterium | reverse complement strand
GGTCTATGCGCTGTACACGAAACCGGATGGGAAAAACATCAACAAGCAGTGCGGTTCACAACACCCGCAGAACCTGGCTGAGAAAGTGAAAGAAATCGGCGCGAATATCGGATTGGCTTTTGACGGTGATGGCGACCGACTGATTGCAGTGGATGAAACCGGTCAGGCTCTAACGGGTGATCAGATATTGGCCATCTGTGCCCGGCATTTGAAGAGCACAGGCCGGCTGAAAAACAACATCGTCGTCAGCACGGTCATGAGCAACATGGGACTCGGTGAGGCCCTGAAGAAAATGGCCATCGAGAACGTGATAACCGGTGTCGGCGACCGCTTCGTGATGGAGGAAATGCGCAAGCAGGGTGCTGTTCTTGGTGGGGAAGAGTCCGGCCACACGGTCTTTCTGGAACATCAGACCACCGGAGACGGCATGCTGACTGCCTTGAAACTATTGGAGGTCATGGCAATTGAAAACAAGTCACTATCCGAGTTGAAAACCGTCATGACGGTTTTTCCACAGGTGCTGATCAATGTCGATGTCAGCAGCAAACCGCCCTTGGAGACCATACCTGCGGTTGAAGCAGCCATCCGGTACGTTGAAAATGAACTCGCTGGAAAGGGGAGGGTGCTGGTGCGCTATTCAGGGACACAGCAGCAATGCCGGGTGATGGTGGAAGGCCCCGAAAATGAAGTAACCTCCCAGTTATGCCGGAAGATTGCAAAGGCGGTTCAAGACGATATCGGTGCAAACACGGGGTAACCTTTTGAAATGATTTTCCAGCAAACGTCGAAAAATTGAAACTATTGAGTTTGGGAGGGCAAGGATGACAGCATTTCGTTATGTTGTGATTGTTCTTTGCATTTTTGTATTTTGCCCGGCAACGTCTATTGCGGGCCCTAAACCTGTGGGAGATTACCTGCTGAGCACTTTTGATGATGAAATCGAAACGTCGAATGCCGATCAGCCGGGAGCCGGATTCATTCGCATCGCATTGGATGGAAGTGGCGGCGGGACTTATCAGGATTTGAGTATTTCGGATGGCGGTCCGCTGGAAAGCGGAAGCTTCAATTATGCGCTGAACCCAATTGGTGAAGTGAAGCTTTTTCCTGGGGAAGGTTTCATCCCTGGCATTGTGAGTTCGGATGCACAGTTTGTCTCATTCGCTGAGGTCGGCGAAAACGCCCCGGGTATCATTTTCGGAGTTAGGAAACCTACCGCTGCTCTTTCAATGACCCCGAAAACGTACATCGCCGCCCAGTTTTCCGACGACGTCGATAATCCGGGTCCGGGTCAGATCGCCGATGAACCATCCGTCAAGCTGATGAATATCACCTTAGGGGCCGGTGGCAACGGATCCTATCAGGATTTGTACAGTTCCGATGGTGAGATAGAAAGCGGTCCATTCACCTACGCCATCGACTCAACCCCGGCCGACGGAAACCTAACCGTAACCATCACTCTGCCGCCACCGGAGCCCACTCTCGTTTTTACGGGGATCATCAGCCAGGACGGCAGCGTGTTTACGTTCCCATTCACCATTCCCTATGAACCCGGCATCATTGTTGGAATTGAAAAATCGAATGGCGACATGGATGCCTCGAAAGCCAAGGGAAAGTACATTATGTGCCAGTTCGTCGATGAGATCGACAATCTTGGACCCGGCCAGAGCGCCGATACTCCGGCATCCGGCATCATTGAGGTTACATTGGATGGTCAAGGAAACGGAACATTCAGAGAAATTTACTCCTCCAACCCGTCGGGTCAGGCAGGAAGCGGCACTCTGACTTACACACTGACCTCTAACGGTGAGCTGACTGTGAATGCGCCCGGCGGCGGGCCGATTAACGGGGTCATGAGCAAAGACGGCAATCTGTTTATTCTGGCGGAAACAGCTGCAGATTACCCGGCCATTAACGTCGGCATAAAAAAATCGCCGTCTGCCAACGCCGCATCGTCTCTGCTTTTACTGGGGAATTGATATTCCCTATCTGGCTGATAAAATCGCGAAATGATTTTGTCGCCCATCTGATAGAAGCAAAGGTACCCAAGGCATGCTACCAGAAGTTAGTTTCCGTCCATAAATTACGCATTTCTGGATCGGAAACTAATCAATGCCCTTATTGAAACCGTGGATGGGCACTAGACTCAATTGATGGGTAAAAAGATTGTTAGAGACCAGTTATGGCACTTTAACT
>JBATHN010000130.1:0-10852 GCA_049666885.1 Desulfobacterales bacterium | reverse complement strand
ATCTTAGACCGGGCCCGATTCCGATACCGCGTAAAAGGCACAACCTTGGGGAACAAACCCGACCCCCTTATTTGAAGACGGGCCTGGTCCGGGGCTATCCCGTTGGCGGCGAGTTTCAGCCGTCTTTCGCAACCGTTCATCCGGGCTAAGGTGCCCACCTTATTCGGAGGTGTCCGTTGAGCCCGTTAAGTCCCTCCGCGGCGGGATTGAGCCGGTTATGTTAGGCTAGGGATGTGACCCAAATTCTATTTTCGAACTAAATCCTTTGAAAACTCTGCGTCAGGAAATGATCGCGCTTTTGGAGTCGGATGAGCTGACCGCCAAGGATCTGTCCCGGAATTTGGGCATCCGTGAAAAGGAAGTTTCTGCGCATCTCGATCATATTGAGCGAACCGTCGAAGCGCAGGGAAAAAAGATCGTGATCCGGCCGAGTCGTTGCCTGAATTGCGGCTATCTCTTCCGCAACCGGCGACGTTTTTCCCGCCCGGGGCGATGTCCACGCTGCAAGGCGACCCACCTCGAAGCGCCTCTTTTCAGAATCGAATAAAACCGGGGGTCGGTTTGTGGCGGCCTTAGAGATTCTTATGCTCAGAGGCCACAGCCGCTGAAGCGCATCATGCCGACGGTTGGACCGGTTGTTTGCGACTACACATTGAAGCGCACGTGAAGGATATCACCGTCTTGGACCTCGTAGTCTTTTCCTTCGAGTCGGACGGTTCCCAATTTACGGGCAGCGGCGTAGCTGCCGGCCGTCATCAGGTCATCGTAAGCCAGCACTTCGGCCCGAATGAAGCCCTTTTTGAGGTCCGTGTGAATGGCCTCGGCCGCATCGATCGCTGCGGTATTTTTCCGGATCGTCCATGCCTTGACCTCGTCTTCTCCGACCGTAAAAAAGGAAATCAGTCCTAACAATTCGTAGGATTTGGCGATGATCCTGTCCTTGGCGGAAGTCGCAATGTCGAACTCCTTAAGGAACTCTGCAGCCTCTTCAGGCGACATTTGGGCCAGTTCGTGTTCGAGCTTGCCGCGGATGGCCAGACGTAATTCGTTTGACCCCCCCGCGGTTATAACCGGCAGGCAATCGTCTTCATCGGCATTGTTGAAGAGGACGAGCAGCGGCTTGCTCGACAGGAAAGCAAAGCCCCGCAGCAGGGGTGAAGCGGCCAGTTCGGGTCGCCGCCTCAATGGGGTGTTGTTTTCCACGGTTGAGATACAGGCCTCGAGAAGGGCCCGTTCCTCCGAATCGCTCTTACGGCCCCTTTTTTGGTCCAAACTCAGCCGTTCGAGGCGTTTCTCGGCCACTATGAAGTCGTTCAAAATCAGTTCCTGGTCGATGTGGTTGACGTCTTCAAGCGGTGTCGGTTCGGCCAGGCCGTAACTGCTGAAGTTGCGGACCACGTGAATCAAGGCGTCGCAGTCTCTTACCGCGGTCCATGAAGACCCCGCTTTTGCCCCGTCCTTCTCGAGGCCCTTTCCGGGCAGCAGATACTCAACCTGTGCATAACTCGTCTTTTGGGGGGTATACAGGCCGGCCAACACATCGACCCGTGGGTCCGGAACCCGTATGGCAGCAATGCGGTTGTCCCCTCGGCGTCCAGCCTCCTGAAAATTACCGGTTAAGGCTTCAAAAACAGTGGTTTTTCCCGATCCCGGCCCTCCGATTATACCCGATTTCATGCGTCGTAAACTCCTTTACTCCACGATTTTTCCGAAGGTATTCTCGAGCGATATTTTTCCGGTGGTTTTAAATGGAATGGTGGATGGCGTTAACTCGCTGGTTTCCAAGTGTATCCGACCACTTAACTGGTATGTGAAGTCGGGGGCTCCGGTTTTAGCCGTTTCATTTTGTACCATCCGAAAAAAGGAAGAGGCAATATTGAACATCGATGAATATACCTTAACGGAAACTGTGTCGCTGCCCAGCGCCGGAATATTTACCGATGTCCTGGAGACACCCGTTGCCACCGATTTGTCGTTGAGTTCCAACTCACACTGAATTCCTTTGAGTACCAAGGGGACATCGTTGCCGTTGATCACCCGCAGCTTCAGTTGCAGTACAGTTTCGAAAAGATCCACCTCTTCAACGAGCAATCCGGCCAATCGGATGTCCGGCGCCTGGAGCGATTGCCCGAGCCCGGCACAGCCGGTCCACGCCATCACCAGAAAAGCGGTCCACACGAAGATCCCCATTAAGCGGGTCCTGTTAATCCGTTTCATTTGTCCATTACCCCATTCATTCAAGTTCTCGGAAAATTATCCGATAATTAGATTGCGGCCGATCGTCGGCAAGCCCAGCGGCGCTCAAAGGATGACGCCTGGTGGGGGGCTGACGAGTTGGCGATTTTCGGAAACCGGTGCCTTCAAAAATGCTTATACCGTTAAACAACAAAATTGCCAACCCAAGCCTTTCCTGCCGCCTTGAAAATCAAAAGGCGGCGATGGCTTCCAAAATCAAAGAAGAGATTGCCGGGCGAAAAAGCGCTGAGGATGCGCTGCAGGACAGCGAGGATAAATACCAAAGCCTCTTCGAAACCTCAGCCGTGTCTTTCCTGGAAGTCGACTTGTCGGTGGTCAAACAGACGATTGATGACCTTAAAAAGAGTGGCATTGACGATCTCAGGTCTCATTTGCCGGCTCATCCGGAGCTCCTTCCAGAGTTGCTGAAACGGGTCACTGTCAAGAAGTTCAACATGGCCACACTCCGGCTCTTCCAAGCCGAAACCAAAGCCCAGCTGTTTGGATCGTTTGAAAAGATCTTCGCATCTCAATCGCTGGATGTTTTCAGGGAAGCCCTGATTGCGATATACGAGGCCAGGCCCGACTTTGAAACTGAAACGGTCAGCCAAACCCTGGCGGGGGAAAACATCAATGTCCTGATGAGTTTCCAAATTCCGGAGGTTCGGGAAAAATTCGAAACTGTCCACGTGAGCTTGACAGACATCAGTGAGCGGAAACGGCTCGAATCACAGTTTTTCAATGCACAGAAAATGGAGGCCATCGGGACTCTGGCCGGCGGCATCGCACATGATTTCAACAACCTGCTCATGGCGATCGAAGGCCTGGCTTCATTGATCTTGCAGGACACCGGGGCCGACCATCCCCACTACGCCACCCTCACAAAAATCGAGAAACAGGTCAAGAACGGGGCCAAACTGACCGCACAGCTGCTGGGTTATGCCCGCAGAGAGCGTTCGGAATCGTCGTTGATCGACCTTAATCAGGTTGTGCGTGAAACCGCCGAGGCCTTCGGCCGCACCCGCAGACAGATCGCCATCAGCTTCGATCTGGACGATGCCCTGCGACCCGTTAACGCCAACGCGGGTCAGATCGAACAAGTGCTGCTCAATTTGTGTGTCAATGCGGCGGACGCCATGCCAGACGGCGGCCGTCTGTCCTTCAAGTCTACCAATGCCACTCGTGAGGTGATGCAAGACCACGCTTATATGCCGAAACGCGGCGAATACGTGCAGCTCGATGTCCAGGATACCGGTATCGGGATGGACGAGGCCACCCGCGAACGTATTTTCGAACCGTTTTTCACGACCAAGGAAATGGGTCGTGGGACCGGTCTGGGTCTGGCCTCGGTCTTCGGCATCGTCAAGAGCCTGGGGGGATTCATCGAGGTAGACTCCAAAATTGAGTGCGGCACCACCTTTCGAATCTATCTGCCGGCATCGAGCAGGATCCTGACGGCCGATCTGCAACCCGTTGGCGAGCAACCCGTTATGACGTCCAGCCGGACTGTTTTGCTGGTCGACGACGAAGATGTGGTCCTGGATGTCGGTGTCCGGATGCTGCAACATTTCGGCTACGCGGTCTTGCCGGCTGCAAACGGCCATGAGGCCTTGCAGGTTTATACTGAAAACAAAGAAAAGATCGATCTTGTCATTCTGGACATGGTGATGCCGGATATGGGAGGGCGGGTGGTATACGACCGGCTCAAGCAATGCAATTCGGACGTTAAGGTCCTGCTGTCAAGTGGTTACAGCCTTTCGGGCGAAGCCTCGGAGATCATGAAAAGCGGCTGTAACGGATTTATTCAAAAACCGTTCAATATCAAAGAACTAACGGCTCAAATCGATCAGATCCTCCAGCAACGTTGACCGGAATGACCGGTCGTAATCGTTGCCATATTCAGCCTGCTGTCCCCCTCCATCGATATCCTCAGACGTGAGACAGTCCATCCACGGATTATCGAAGGGCTCAAGTCGGTTTCCGATCCTGACATCGGCCGTGGTGTCGGCGGCCACAGCGGGTCATTCTTTTGGTTTCTTTGCTTGACTTTTGGATCAGGATTCTGTCCACTCACCATATCAGTGCTCACTCAAAAAAAACTTGACCTTTTGGACGCCGATGCATCCCGTCCGAGTGCGTTACGAGACCTCATAATCGTCAGATATGCCAGTGTTTTCGCGCCTTATCGGCCGGGTGCCGCATCGCCCATAATTGCGTACTTATTTTTCGTGAACCCCAGCGGAGGGAGATTGATAAAATGAACGTTCGATTGGTCCGATGTCATTTTTCGGCTGCTGTTGTGGTGGTAATGGTTATATTATCGTTTGTAAGTGTGAATCATGCCGATGCTCAGGGATTGACGGTGGAACAGACCGTCATTTGCAAGAACGTTGTAAACCGCGCTCCGGTCGATGCCGGAAACAGTTTTGCGACGTCCATCGACAAAATATTTTGCTTTACCAAAATAGTCGGGGCCAACCAGCCGACTGAAATCACCCATGTCTGGTATTTCGATGGTACCGAAAGAGACCGCGTCACCTTGTCGGTGGGTGGCAGTCCGTGGCGAACTTACAGCTCGAAGCGTTTGCGACCAAACGACATCGGGCCCTGGCATGTTGATGTTCTGGATGCCGGTGGCAACATGCTGGACCGTGTGGTATTCAATGTGGTGCCTTAAAGGATCTTTATTTGTACTTGGCCAGAAAATATATAAAGGGTAGACTTCACTACTTCATCAGGGAATCATATCTTGACAACGGTTGCCTTCGCAGCCGAAACTTGTTTGAATTGGGAACCGACCCCACGCGTTTCATCAGATATCCCGGCGGAAATGCCTACTACATCGACGAGGTCGTAGAGGAAAGCCTGGCGGCATTCGGCTCGCCCCCTACTGGAGATCAGTTGGACGACATCTTCTGGGTGTTTCTCGATCCTGATATCCGAATTAAGCTGGAACCTTTTCGGCGCAGGGAATTTCGCGCCAGACAAGCGAAGCGCCCGTCGGTCGATGCTTCCGACGACAGCCGCCATATCTTCGACAGACGCCGGCTTATTTTTCTAAAAACCGGTCAAAAAAACCTGAGCCGCATCGATGCTGTCCCTGCCAAAATATTCAAGATACTGGGCAGCAAGTCGCGAGATGAACTCGAGCAGCTGTTTATCGATATGGAGCGGAGCCTGCGGGCCAGAGAGGTCAAAACCTACGTTTACGCCGTCTTCAACTTGCAGGATTTTTTTACCGAATATTACGCGAAATCCGTCCCGGACTTTTTGGATCAATCTAAGGTTGATGCCCACTTTATCAGCGAAATCTGCAAACTCAACGAAGACGCGGAATTCTGGACTGGTGTCGATCCGTTCGGCGGATTAAACGAATATCTGATTCGCTACGCAATTATGTTTTTCGATTTCGACTACGAACCCCGGAGCTTTATGGATGAATACATACGCGGCTTTATGAACAACCGGCGCACCTATCGACCGCCGGTTCCGCAACCGACGGTATCGATGGAAAATGCTTGCCGCATATTCGGAAAGAGTGAAGAAACTCTGATGAAAATGAGCCGAAGAGAGCTGGCGCGACTCTACCGGCGACGGGCCCGGGACCTGCATCCGGATCAGGGCGGCCAGGCACCGCAGTTCATCAAATTGACCGAAGCCTATAAAAGTTTGCAGCGAAGAAAAAACGGATAGCCATGTGAATTTCGTGGAAGATCGCGCCAATCGACACCGTGCTGACGGAAAAGCGCCGATGTGAAGGCGACTGGACGAGCCGAAGACTTAGGGCTCACTAAAAAATAACCAACCGTTTTGGACGCCGATGCATCCCATCCGGCTACTTTGCAAAACATCGGAATATCAAGATATTCCTGCGATTTTGCGCCTTGCCAGCCGGGAGCCGCAACGCTCCAAATTGCCAACTTATTTTTTTGTGAACCCTTAGCGTTGCCCAACTGTTCAATTAACACCTGGATTGACACATGATTATCGGACTGGATGTTGGCGGCACGCACACCGACGTCGTGCTTCTGGGGGATTCGGATCTGGTGAGGGAAATCAAGGTTCCCACCGATCCGGAGAACCTTTTCAAGACCGTTCTCGTTGGCCTTGAAACCATCATGGCCGGCATCGATCCACATCAAATCCGCCGCATCGTTCTCAGCACGACGCTCACGACAAACGCCATTGCCCAGAAGAAGCTTCACCCCGTCGGCATGATCGTTTCAAGTGGCCCCGGAGTCGATCCAGAATTTTATCGCACCAATTTGCACTATTTTGCGGTAACCGGTTCCATCGATCACCGTGGCCGTGAGGTCGCCCCCATTTCCGAAAACGAAATCCAGAAAGTGGGTGAGGGCTTCAAAGTCGAAGGGATTCGGAACGTCGGGATCGTCGGCAAATTCTCAGTACGCAATCCCCAGCATGAAATCCGGATTTACAGAATTCTGAAAGACCATTTCGAGCGATTGTTCATGGGTCATCAGATCTCCGGCAATCTGAACTTCTCGCGCCGGGTGGCGACGACATATCTCAACGCCGCCGTCTATCCGATCCACAGGTCTTTTTTCGATGCCGTCAAAAAATCTCTGGTTCAAAAGGGTCTTACCGTTCCATTATATATTCTAAAGGCTGACGGCGGCACAATGAACCTGGAAGCTTCGATGGAATTTCCCGGCCAAACCATCCTTTCCGGTCCGGCCGCCAGTGTTATGGGAGCCGTGGGCTTCGCTCCGATCGACACGGATGCGATGGTGATGGATATCGGTGGGACCACCACGGACATGGCGATTATCCGCAACCGAATTCCGCTCTTGCACCCGATCGGTGTGCGGTTGGGCGGGGTTCGTACCCTGATTCGTTCCCTGGAAACCCGTTCGATCGGGATAGGGGGCGACAGTTCGGTGAAAGTCAGCGGCGATGAACTGATAATCGGGCCCGAAAGAGAGGGGCCGGCCATGGCCTTCGGCGGCTCGCATCCTACCCCCACCGATGCCTTGTTCGTTCTGGGGGAGATGACCGGGGGCGATCGAGAAGCGGCCTTCCGCGGGATGACTGCTGTGGCCCAAGATCTCGGTCTTTCGGCCGAAGATGCCGCCCGGCGCGTTTTCGACCATGCCTGTCATAGAATTTTGTCGGAAGCGCGGGAGTTGATTGATCGTATCAACAACCGGCCGGTGTATACGGTCCAAGACCTTCAACAGGGGGACAAGGTCAATCCAAAGGTTTTCCTGATTCTCGGCGGGCCGGCGCCCTATTTTGCCCGACGTATCGAAGTGCTTTCCGGCAGCCGCGTGCGGTTGGTGCCCCGCTGGCAGGTGGCCAATGCCGTCGGAGCGGCCCTGGCGCGCACAACCTGTGAAGTCATGGTCTTTGCCGATACCCAACTCGGCATCATCAGGGCACCGGAAGAAAATTACAGCGAGAAGGTCGATCATGATTTCTCCGGTCGTGACGCTATCGACCAGGCTTACCGACTGCTCAAAATGAAAGCCCTGCAGATGGGAGCACTCGATGAAGACCTGGAAATGGAAGTTTTGGAAGACTTGCAGTTCAACATGGTGCGCGGGTTTTTGACCACCGGGAAAAATTTGAGGGTTAAAGTACAGGTCAAGCCGGGGTTGATACGCGATTACGAACGATGGACCGCTAAATTTTCATGAACCGTGACGGTTAAAAGAGCTATGAGGGTTAAACAGTCATGGCCTTGGGCCGCCACGGTGCATGAAAATTATAGGTTCTGCCGTTTCAGCGCCTTGTCATTCCACCAATGGGAGTCGACTGTTGTTTCGGTTGAAGCAGGCGCAGCAGTTTGAGGCGGTTAGCGGGATTTGCACCATCGCCTGCGAATACACACGATGAACCCTTCCGGGGCTTTCAACCGGCAGTGGACATTATTTCAAAACCGGTCCGGCGATGGGGTTAGATCCGCTTGACGCCGAGCTCTGCGCCGTATGAAACCGAAGCAGCAGCCGGCGTTGCACAGCACCACCGGTTGTTGAAAACAAACGTACGCAAAAATCTCGCATAGCCGAGCTTCATTTTCGAACTAAAGGGATCAATGTTAAAAGCCAAGCATAAGACCGGTCTGGTATTTTTTCCGGCTTTCGACTGGGCCATCAGCCCGACCCATCCCGAACGGGAAGAACGGCTGCTCTACACACAGGACCAGGTGCTGGAAGAGGGCCTGTTCGATATCGAAGGCATCCTGGAGTTCAAGCCGGACTTGGCGACCGTAAAAGACATTCAGCGGGTGCACTTTTGCGTGCCGGATGTGTGGCGCGTCGCTACCGAATCCCACTTCATCAGTGCCGGCGGCGCCAAGACCATCGGCATAGCGGTACTGGAAAAAACGGTCGACAAGGGCTTCGCCCTGGTCCGTCCGCCCGGACACCATGCCATGCGGGTGGTCCACGGCGCCAGGGGATTCTGCAACATCAACATCGAAGCCGTCATGATCGAATATCTGCGTCGGGCCTACCGGGTCGACCGGGTTGCCGTTGTGGACACCGACTGCCATCATGGTGACGGCACCCAGGACATATACTGGCACGATCCGGACACACTCTTCATTTCCATGCACCAGGACGGCCGCACGCTCTATCCCGGCTCGGGATTCCCCAACGAGCAGGGCGGCCCGAACGCGATCGGGACGACCGTCAACATCCCCCTGCCGCCGCATACTTCGGCAGAGGGGATTCTATACACATTGAAAAACGCGGTCCTGCCGATCCTCGCCGACTTCAAGCCTCAGATCATCGTCAACTCAGCCGGCCAGGACAACCACTATTCGGATCCCATCACCAACATGAACTTTTGCGCTCAAGGATACGCAACTTTGACCAGCCTTCTGCAGCCCGACATCGCGGTGCTCGAAGGCGGGTATGCCATCGAAGGAGCCTTGCCGTATGTCAATGTCGGTATCATCCTGGCCATGGCCGGCATCGATTACAGCAAGGTGAGAGAACCGGATTACGATCCACAGCGGATCCGCCAGCGACCTGAAGTGACGCGTCACATCGAAGCGGTCTGCGAAGCGGTGCGGGGGCTCTGGGACCAGCGAGAAACCAAACGCTTGCAGGTCTTGAATGAGAAAACGCTTGACCATCGCAACCGAAACATCTTTTATGACACCGACATGATTCACGAGTCCCAGAAAGAAACCGTGCGCGTCTGTGGCGATTGTGCTGGGGCGCTGCGCATCGATTCATCTTCCAGCCGTGGGATTCGTATTTTGGCGGTTCACATCCCCCGCAAGGCCTGTGCCGCTTGCCGCGAAACGGCTTTCCAATGGTACGCGTCGGCTGATAGGAGAGCATTCGACCACATTTTTTTACAGGATCGGATCCGGGATGTTTACGAAGAACGTAAATGAGGAGAGTGTAAGATGAAAAAGTACATCGTGATTTTTATTGCCGTCTTTTGTTTTACCGCACCGACCCTTGCAGCCGAACAAGGGCAAGCCCTTTTCAAATCTCAGGGGTGTACGGCCTGCCACCGACCTGAAAGCTCCTCCAAGGTGAACCCGTCGCTGACGGAGATTGCACAAATGTATCAGGGTAAGGAGGACCAGTTGACGCGTTACCTGAACGGGGAGGCCGAGGCGATCGTCAAACCCGATAAGGCGGGAATGATGAAGCGACACATAGAAAAAACCAAGCAGCTCTCCGATGCGGACCGTAAGTCGATAGCGGATTTTATAATGACGTATGCGAAATAGCGCTGTACGCGCGGCGTATCGAGAAGGGCACGGTATCCGCACGGGCGACTGACAGAATCGGTGAAAATAAGAATCTATCAGATTACGCCGGGTAACCGGATTATAAAGCACTCAAAACTCGCGCAAAAGCGATCATAAAACCGAACAAGGCTGAGGCATTGAAAATGAATGATTCTTAAACTCCATAAATCCTGCTGTGACAAAAATCATATTATTGTTCGGCTAAATGCTCGCTAATGCGCTCAAACAGTTGACCGCTTTATAATCCGGTCACCCGGCTCCATGTAAGGGTTCACGGAGGACCGCTGGGTTGATGAAAAATGACCCGTCCGATGCGGTGCCTCCAGGGTTGAGAGAAGCGATGAAATCGTCCCGGCACGACTACCAGGTTAACTTGAAGGCCGAGTTGGAGATCCGCCAACTGCATGAAAAAATCGACCACCTTTTATCACACCAATGGGAGCGATTGGTCGAGATTCAGCAGATTCAGATTGATTTGATGTCAGAGATTTCATGTATCCGGGAAAAAAGCCCAAAGTTACCGTGAGCGGTAAATCAAGGAGAGAGTCAAAATGCCTGTGAAAAAGATGCTGATGCGCAACCGAAAGAGTCTGAGACGGATGTTTTGGCTCGTTTTGCTGGCTGCCGTCTTGTGGGGATGTGCCGAAGTCCCCATCACCGGCCGCCGAAGTCTGCATTTGGTCCCGGAAAGCGAGCTGCTGACACTCAGTCTGCAACAGTACAACGACGTGCTCCAAAAGAGTAAACTCTCCACCGACAACCAGAAGGTTGCCATGGTCAGGCGGGTGGGAAATAGGGTTGCGAAGGCCGCCGAGTCCTTTCTGGCGGAATCCGGTCACCAGGACTTGATCAAGGACTTTCAATGGCAGTTCAACCTGA
>JBATHN010000129.1:0-1618 GCA_049666885.1 Desulfobacterales bacterium | reverse complement strand
CTGAACCCCAGCCCGGGATATCGACTCTGCAGGGTGGGCAGCGTATCGGCTTTGACAGCGGCCAGGATTTCCCCGGCCTTGCTGCGGGGCCTCACGTCGGCCGTAACGGTTACGATACGTCGGCCGTCACGGCGGTTGATATCGGTGTAGGCCCGGCCGCGATTGACATTTACCGCGGATCGAAGCGGCAGTTCTCCCCCGGCCGGTGTGCGCAGGATCATTTCTTCGAGATTGTACTCGGATATGCGCTCCTGTTTCGGCAGTCGCACCATGACCTTGATTTCGTTGCGGCCGCGCTGCTGGCGCAGGGCCTCGGCGCCGTAAAAGGCGTGCCGCACCTGCCGGGCCACTGCTTCTGACGTTAACCCCTGGCTGCGCGCCTCGGGGCGCACCTGAAAATCGATCTGCTGTTTGCCCGGCGCAAATCCGTCATCCACATCTTCCACATTCGGAAAATACGTCAACGCCTTGGCGAGGTCGGCGCTCGCCATCTCCAGAAGGTCCATGCGTGGGTGATTGAGTTCGATGCTGATGGCCGCGCCCCTGCCAGGACCACCGGAATCGGACTCGAAGCGCAGCGATTCCAACCCGGGCAGCTGCCCGACCTGCCGGCGCCAGAGATCGGTGAAAGCCGTGGTGGACAAAGGCCGAACCCCCGGCGGTTGCAGGTAGACCCGCACCTCGGCGATGTTTGCATTCACAACCGCATAGATTCCCTCCACCAATTGCGCGCCACCGTTGGCGGCTGCCACCGACTCGGCTTCCGCAACCAGTTTATCCTGGATGTGCTCGGTTTTGGAAAACGCACTGCCGTAGGGCAGGGTCGCCCTGACATACGCGTAGTCGGATTCGATTTTGGGGAAGAGTTCGAAACCCAGGCGTCCGCTGCGAATGTACCCCACGGTGATGATGAGAATCGCAATCCCCAGCCCCAGCGACACGTAGCGCCAGCGCAGTATCAAGCCCAGCAGGGGACCGTAGACGCGATCCACCGACCGCAGGAAGGCCCGACCGAAGCGTGCCTGCCCCCGCTCAAGCCATCCGAAGATGCCGTAGGCCGGCCGGGTTTTTTGATGCCCCAGATGGGCGGGAAGAATCAACAGGCTTTCGATCAGGGATATGGAGAAAACGCAGACCACCACAACGGGGATTTGCTTGAAGACCTTGCCCATAAAACCGGGCACGAAAAACATGGGAACGAAGGCCACCATATTGGTGAGCACGCTGAAGACAATCGGCATGGATATTTCACGCGTGCCGGAAACCGCGGCCTCGAACCAGGGTTTTCCGCTCTGGCGATAGAAGTAGACGTTTTCTCCCACCACGATGGCATCGTCCACCACGATACCGAGGGTGACGATAAAGGCGAACATGGAAACCATGTTGATGCTGACGCCGAAGGTGGGCAGAAAGAGCAGGGAGCCCAAAAAGGATATGGGAATGCCCAGACTCACCCAGAATGCGAGCCGTGGTTCCAAAAACAGGGCCAGTAGCACGAACACCAGGGCCAGTCCGAGAATGCCGTTCCTGACCAGGAGTCCCAGCCGTTGGCGGTATATTTCCGATCGATCGCTGCGCAGATCGATGGACAACCCGGCGGGCAGGGTGCCTTTCAACT
>JBATHN010000128.1:0-6921 GCA_049666885.1 Desulfobacterales bacterium | reverse complement strand
CGATATCGACTACAGCATTGAAGACACGCCGGTCGTAATAAAGCTGGCCGGTACCGTGACAATCTTCGACAAAGACCGCACCCCGAACCTCAACGATTTCGTCAAAAGAGCCGAATCCGATATCTTCAACATGGTCAACCGCCTGAGAAACATCCAGAGTATCTACTAAACAAGATCACGCTTGCCTTTCCGACGAAGATCGACTATAAGTTATTAAAACTCCCCCAAAAATGCCGGCACAGATTTAACGCCGCCGCTTCAGATATATAATCAACATCCGTTTCGATGCCGTAAGCTGACGATACCGATTGCTGTAAACGCAGGTACTTCTCACAAATCGGGGCGCAGAACACATCCACAAGGATATCGCGGTTCGACCGACTCAGCTTGCCGACCCGCGGAGCCTGATGGCTCGATCAAAAATAACTTTACATTTTAAGCGGTTTTTCATCAGGAGATGCCCCATGGCCGGCAGGCCCTCCTACGAGCAACTCGTCAGGCAGGTTGAAGCCCTCGAGCGGGAGTTGCAGGGCTGCCGCCCCGATCGAACCGGGACGGCGGTTCGAGAAGTTGGTGGGATGCGGGAAGCAGGCGAACCATTTTGGCGGGGCAATGAACAGTGGTATCGTGAAATCGTCGACACCATGGGCGAGGCGATCTGGTTGTTCGACTGGGACCGACAGAAGGTCGTCTACGTCAATCCTGCCTATGAGGCCATCTGGGGCAGATCGGCCGAGGCTCTTTACAACCGTTACGAAGAATGGTTGGAGAGCATCCATCCGGAAGACCTGACGTTTGCTAAAGAGTCCTTTGCCCGCATCGCCGAAACCGGCAGCGGCGATAAACGGGAGTACCGAATCATTCGTCCCGACGGTTCCATTCGCTGGGTATCCGACAGAGGCTACGTTATCCGCGACCGGCAGGGGCGAATTGTGCGGATCGCCGGTATCGCCAAAGACATCACCGATCGCAAGCAGGCCGAAGAAGCCCTTCGGAAACAAAACCAATACCTGACCGCTCTTCACGAAACGGCCATCGGTCTAATCAGTCGACACGAGATAGATGATCTGTTGCAGGACATCATCGAGCGGGCGACCCGGCTGGCCGGTACCGACAACGGTTATATCCATCTATACGACAGTGCAACGGATGAACTCGTCATTCGTTTCGGAATCGGAAAATTTAAAAAGGCCATCAACACCCGGCTGAAACCCGGCCAGGGATTGGCCGGAAACGTCTGGAGCAGCGGTCGACCATTGGTTATCGATGACTACCGCAGCTGGCCGGAACGAATTCCCAACCCCGTATTCGATGACCTGCGGTCGATCGTCGGCATCCCCCTTAAATCAGGCGATCACGTGTTCGGCGTCATCGGACTGGGGCGCTTCGGTGAAATAAAAGCGTTCGAGCAGACGGAAATCTCCATACTCGGCCGCTTTGCCGATCTGGCCGCCATCGCCCACGACAACGCCCAACTGACCGCAAAACTCCAGATGGAGCTTTCCGAAAGGCGGCGCGTGGAAGAGATCCTGCGCAGATGCGAAAAGATCGTCGCCACATCGAAGGATCTGATGGCGCTGATCGACAGCGATGGGATCTTTCAAGCGGTCAGCGACAGTTACCTAAAGGCCCACCGCAAAAGGAGCGCCGAGATCATCGGCCGCTCGATACGGGACCTGGTCGGCCGCGAACGATTCGAAAGAGACATCAAGCCCAGATTCGGCCGTTGCCTGGACGGAGAAGAGATCACCTTCCGGTTGTGGTTCGATTTCGCGGGCATGGGCAACCGATTCATGGAGGCCACCTATTCTCCTTTTAAGAATGAAAACGGGGATATCGTCGGCGTTGTCGTGGTCTCGCGCGACATCACCGAGACCAAGGATCTTCAGGAGCAACTGCTTCAGTCACAGAAAATGGAGGCCGTCGGCACCCTGGCGGGCGGTATCGCGCATGATTTCAATAACCTGTTGATGGGCATCCAGGGCCGCACCTCGATCATGCTGGTCGACATCGACGCCGATCACCCGCATGCCGAAAATCTCAAGGGGATCGAAGAGCACGTCAGAAATGCCTCGAATCTGACGCGGCAATTGCTCGGGTTCGCGCGCGGGGGCAAGTACGATGTCAAACCGCTCGATCTGGGTGAGGTGATACGGGAGAAAAACCGCATGTTCGGCCGCATGCAAAAAGGGATTGTCATCCAGGAAAAATTGCAGCCCGATCTATGGGCCGTCGAGGCGGACCGCAGCCAGATCGAACAGGTGCTGCTGAACATATACGTCAACGCCTGGCAGGCCATGCCCGGCAGCGGCACCCTCACTGTTCAAGCGGCAAACGTCCATCTCGATTCAACTGCCGTAGCGGCATTTAGGCTATGTGCCGGCCGCTATGTCAAAATCACTGTCACCGACACGGGCATCGGTATGGATGCCGCCACCCGCAGCCGCATCTTCGAACCGTTTTTCACGACCAAGGCGATAGGCCGCGGAACCGGCCTGGGCTTGGCCTCGGCATATGGCATCGTAAAAAACCACGGTGGGTTCATCACCGTCGAGAGCGTCAAGGGCAAAGGCACGACCGTCGACATCAACCTGCCCGCAACAGACAAGCGGGTGGCGGCCGACGACCCCACAGCCGAACCGTTGCTCAAAGGCGCCGGCACCGTCCTATTGGTGGATGACGAGGAGATAATCATCGCGGTCGGCTCCCAAATGTTGCGACGACTCGGTTACGGTGTGCTGACCGCAGCCGGCGGTCGGGAAGCGCTGCAGAAATGCAAGCGGCATCACGCCCGCATCAGTCTGGTCATTTTGGATTTGATCATGCCCGATCTGGGCGGCGCAGAAACCTGCACCCTGCTCAAAGCCGTAAATCCGGATCTCAAGATTCTGCTGTCAAGCGGTTACAGCTTTAACGGCAATTCCAGTGATATCGTCAAAAGCGGCTGTGACGGTTTTATTCAGAAACCGTTCGACCTGAACACGCTGTCACAAAAAATCAAGGACATCGTATCGTCAGCGCGCGCTTGACACCCATGCGTCATGGCCGCATGTTAAAATCACACCTGGAGATCTGGCATGCGAAAACTCTTGCTAAATAATATCGGCTTAATGCTGTTGGCCGTTTTCTCGGTTCTGGCAGCCGCACCGTGGGGCCTGGCTGAAAATCACAAGATACCGATCAACACCGATGATGTCGGTGTCGCCATCAAAGGCTATGACACCGTCGCCTATTTCACCGACGGACGGGCCGAAAAAGGAAACCCCGAATTTGAAACCCTCTGGCAGGATGCCCGCTGGCACTTTGCCAGCGCCGAACATCGCGACATGTTCAAAGCCGACCCGGAGCGCTACGCGCCGCAATACGGCGGCTACTGAGCATCGGCCCTTGCAGCCGGCGAGTTCGCCGAGGTGAATCCCACGGCCTTTAAAATCGTAGACGGAAAGCTTTACCTTAACTGGAGCCGTTGGAGTGCTTTCACATTCGGTTTGAATACCGATGCGAAAATAAAGAAAGCCGATACGAACTGGGCCAAGAAACTCAACCCGAACTGATCCTGCCAGAAGAGACTCATTTCAACCCGGCCTTGCGCAAACCGGCGATGAGCTTGTCCCGGTCCGAGGGATTACGCAAGGCCCTGCCAAAACTGTCCAGTTCAAAAAAAGGCTCGAGACGGCGCACTTCGGATGCGGCCTGCACGGCCGCGTCTATGCGGTCTGTCTGGGCGTAAGCCGCCGCCAGGACAATATGCAAACCCGAGAATTCCGGCCACTGGATCAGCCCTTTTTCGAGGATCGCGATGGCATCCCGGTAGCGTTCCTTGAGGTAGTACGCCATGCCCAGGTGCATCAGCGTGTTTCTTGGGGCACTGCGATCGAGGCGCAGGGCGAACTCCAGAGATTCGACGGCCGCATCGGTTTGCCCGGACCAAAGCCGGATCCAGCCGAGGGCCTCGTAGCTGTCGGCATCGTTGGGGTTGAGTTCCAAGGCCCGCTCCAGTTGGCCGATAGCCGGCTCATACTGATTACGCAAGGCGAAAATCACACCCAGGAGATGATGTGGGGCTGAATTGGTTTCGTCCAGCTTCAATCCCCGTTGCGCGTGCTCTTGGGCGCGGTCCAGCGCCCGGTGGGGAAATTCGGTCCAGCCGTAGCTGACCTTGTTGAATTCGGTCATTCCCAGGGCAACGTAGGCCTCGGCGTAGTTCGGGTCCTGAGCGAGGGCCTTCTCGAACATCTCGGCCGCCTGGATGTTGGCCGCACGGGTGCGCCGGTAGTAATGATTGTATCCTTTGAGAAGATAATCATAGGCCTGCAGGTTACCGGTTCCTTTCTGCACGACACGGGCACGTTCGGCCGACGGTATTTTCACCGCCAGATTGGCCACGATGGCCTGGACGATATCATTCTGAAGGCTGAATATATTTTTCATATCGCCCGTATACCGTTCCGCCCAGATCGGATTGCCGGCGGCGGCATCCACGAGTTGAACATTGATGCGGACCTTCTCGTCGCTCTTCTGGACGCTGCCCGCCAGCACGTAACGCACGCCCAACTCCTGCGCCACCTGATCGATGCCGGCGGCTTTATCTTTATAAGTGAAAACCGTGTTGCTGGCGATGACGAACAGTTCGTGAAACTTGGAAAGATCCGTGATGATGTCGTTGGTCATTCCCTGGCTGAAATACTCCTGCTCCTGGTCCTCGCTCAAGTTCTTGAACGGCAGAACCGCAATGGAAGCCTTGCGCGCCGAGACCGGCACCACGGTGTCCGATGGCGGTTCCACCGATCGAAGCCTTTCCGGCCGGTGTGCCTCCACCCAAAAGAAAAAGGCGCCGGCCAAAAGGACCAGAGCCAACAACCCACCGGCGGCCTTCAGGAATGCCGGTGACAATCCGGCCTTGCGCACCGGCCTGCAGCCGGCAGCGTCGGCATCCGCCCAAATCCGATAAACCCCGATCGGTCTGGCGATGTTTTTTACCCTGAGATCGCCCAGTTCCTCACACCCAAATTTAAATTTGTTCTCGATCTGTTCGAAAGCGCTTCGCGATACACAGATGCCCCCGGCCGCTGCCAGGGATTCCAAACGGGCCGCCACATTCACCCCGTCACCATAAATCCGCTCGCCGTCGACGATCACATCGCCGAGATTGATGCCGATGCGAAACAGCATGTGCCGCTCCTGGGGCAGGGCGTCATTGCGCACTTTCAAGTCGGCCTGGATCTCGAAGGCACACTGCACCGCCTGGACCACACTGTCGAATTCGGCCAACAGATTGTCACCGGGAGAGTCGACCACCCGCCCGCGATGATGATGGATCAGGCGGGTCATCGCTTCTTTGTAAATGGTCAGCGTGCGGACAGTCGCGGCCTCGTCCAGACCCATCAAGCGGCTGTAGCCCGCCACGTCGGCGCTGAAAATAGCCGAGAGCTTGCGTCTTACATCCAGTGGTGTCATGACTCACCTGGCATATGAATGAGAACTACAAAACTGAATATTCAAACGCCTATGAAGGACCGAATTTTTGGACCTCTCATTTGCTTGTAAGCAGAAAGCGTCATATTATCAAGTTGAATTCCCAACACAAAAAGTATTAATGATTATTATATCTGGTTTGAGCGGTTTCCCGATTAGGCGGGATTAAACGTTCTGGGTTGAAAAGTCTTTAAACAGCTTGTATGAAACTACGCCAAAGTGGCACAGTTTCCTTCTCGATCAAACTGGACGTTCAACGACCAGCGGCGGTGTCATATCAAAATAATTCTGGTTTCATGGTGTTTATAAAACCGTTTCACCCGATGGGGTAAGTCGGTTATTCCGTATTTTGATCAATAGGGCATGACGTATCCATCGGTTGTAACCCTTGAACCCTGACCTGGAACAGATCAGTCTGCGTTATAGATAAATAACGCAGGCAGCAAGGCCGAGCGCGCAGGGGGAATCCCGGCCGCAGCGGATAACGAGTATCAGTGGTATTCGTTCAAAACGTCGGCCCAGCTGCGAAAACGATCAATCAGTCGAAAAGAACAAGCGGTCGGCGGAACGACAGCGAGAAGATCGTGGACACGAGAATTCTACAGCAGGAAATCAAGCGGCTCAGGAAAGAAAAGGCCGTGTACCAGGCCCAGAGCCGGATGCTCGATCATTTTGTATCCGTCGCACGCGCATCGGCCGACCAGAAGATGATCAATGCAACGCTGCAAAAGACCCTCGAGGTGTCGATCGGATTGACCGATGCGGAAAAAGGCAGCTTGTTTCTGCTCGATGAAAACGGGGTGGTGATCGAGAGCATATTGACCCGGAAACAAGCGTCCTCGGATGAACGCAACCGGCTGATCGGCACCGTGCTGGATCAGGGTCTGGCCGGCTGGGTGCGCCGCCACTGCAACATTAAAGATGGCAACTGCAAGCTGGCCTATATCTGCGACACAGAAAAGGACGAGCGCTGGTTGACGCTTCCCGGTCAGCCATACGAAGTGCGTTCGGCATTGGTCGTGCCGATCATCAGAAAAGAACGGCTCCTCGGCCTGCTCACGCTGCTGCATTCCCGCCCCGGGCACTTCGGCACCGATTCCATAGAATTGATTGAAATGACCGCGGTTCAGATCGGTGTGGTTCTGGAGAATGCCACCCTGTACGCAAAACTGGAAGAATCTTTTCACCGCATCGCGCAGGCCAAAAAGGAAATCGAGATTTACTCCGGCGCCCTGGATCTTGAAATGGAAAAGGGCCGCAAGATTCAGCGGGATTTTCTGCCCGAGGAAATCCCTAATGCACCCGGTTGGGAAATTGCGGCTTATCTGCACCCGGCCATTCAAGTTTCCGGCGATTTCTACGACGTTTTCGAGTTGTCCGCCCATCACCTCGGTCTGGTAGTGGCCGATGTCTGCGACAAGGGGATCGGTGCGGCTCTTTTCATGG
>JBATHN010000127.1:0-3542 GCA_049666885.1 Desulfobacterales bacterium | reverse complement strand
CCCCACCAGAGAGAAAATCAGGACCCACTTGCCGCTGTGCAACGGCGATTCGATCAGGGTCTGAACATTCTCGTATCCGGAAACCGTCGAACGGAGAGCCCAGTCCAGGTCGAGTTCCCGGATACCGAATTTGTAGCACAGGATCAACATGGCAGTAAACGACACCACGACGGCTGCCATGATGGTGATCAAGATGGCGCCGATAAGCAGTTTCTTGGGATTCATCCGGTAGGTCACCCGTCCGGCATGCAGCAGGGATGGCATAAGCGATTCCCGCAGATCCAGAAACAACATCTTCTGGACCACAACACTGATCAACAGCCCGATGCTTCCGAAAAACCGGGGGCCGAAAATAAAGAGCAGGCCGTCCAGCGGCGCGTCGGTAAGCGTGAAATAGGCGAGACCGCCCTGGCAGATCACGCGGCTGGCAACCAGCATCACCATGAAGTAAGCGGACACCACAAAAAACGCCGGCAGCAGCGGCAAACCGAAATAGGCACACCAGCCGATGATGAGAACGGACCCCAGAAAAAATCCCCAGAAAGCGAACCGGGATGAGGTCCACTCCGCATGGAACGGATCGGGACGGCGTGACCGCACTGCATCGCGCAAGATACCCAGCAGGTGATAGCGCGCCAACCAGAAGAGAAAGAGGAAAAAAACCGCATAGGCCCCAATGGTCTGGGTCTCCTCGGGTCGTGAGAGGGTGGGCCCGAAGGTGATTCCCAGCGCTGCTTCCGGAATGTCGTAACCCATAACGGCCAGGAGACCGAAAAGCAGCCCGCCGATGATAAAAAACAACCAGCAGGACAGGGAAATCTGCTTGGACGTCAAAAAAGCGAATCCGATGAAGGCCGGGTAGATGTAAATCTTGAGTTTGTAAAAACCGGAAAAGAGGCCGTATTTTGGAAAATAGGGACCGGCCAGAATCAGGGTGGGGATCTGCGGCACGGATGGAACGTAGAAATTGAGCCCGTTGATCAGGTGCAAGACCACCGGAATCATCAAACCGGCCACAAGAAACCGATCGGTCAGAAAGCGACCCAGAGCATGGCCGTCATAGGCCTCCTGCATCAGTTGCGGGACCCTCAGGAGAGGAAAGTTCATCCGCTCGCTCTCGATGGCCTGCCGGCTGAGGATATTGATCATGCAGAGCATTACGAAGTAGCAGGTGAAGATAAAGACCGCCCAGACAGCGAGCGGCCGGGCCCAGGCGCTCCATGGAATCTGTTGGAACACCTGCCACCAGCTCATGCTGCGTCCGCCGGCCAGACCGTCATACAGGGAAGAGACCGCTTCCGGGCTCTGGGGATAAAGGTCAGCGGGAAGCAGCGGCAGGAGTTCCTCCGCCCAGCGACTTCCGAGGCGGGAGAAATGCTGGGGGGCCGTCAGGTTGATGAATAACGTGCGCACCAGACCGGTGTAAGCGATTCCCGAGGCGATCACCATCAGGATCCAGATCAGCAGGAGTTCGCGGCCCGTCAATCCGTTCCATTTGGAAAAGACCTTTTTCAGCCCGTAAGTGACCAGCATCAACCAGAAGAGGATGTAAAAGGGTGCCAGGGGAAAATGCCCGCCGCCAAGGGGTGTGGCCGAGCGATACACGTTGTTGAACGGTGTAATGACGCAGATGAGCATCGCCAGGCAGAAGCCGATCCAGAGGGCTCGCATACGGATCGGCATCTCCTGTACACCCGGTACGGACGGTGCACTTAAGCCGGTGCCTGCACAGTCTTTACCGTTTTCGACGCGCGATTCGCTGTTTTCCATATCGATATCTTTAATGGTGTGGATCGGGCCCACCACCGTCGAAGGTCATGGAATGGGTGACGTCGCATCCGGCCGAATGTCAAGTGACGGTCGCGGGTTCATCGTTTCGGGATTCCGCCCGACGTCGATACCGCGTTTCTCTCCTTCTACGGCAATCAGATTTTCGTAGTGTTCCTTGGAAGCCGCGTCCAGAGACCGCCACACCAGCAGCGTTTTGCGCAGCTCGTGAAGAAAGGCCTTGTTGATCCGTCGCCAGGCGTTGGCCTCACCGGAGAGGCGCTCCAAAAGGATTCTTATTTCAAGATAGCCGGGATCTTCGACCGACCGGCAGAAAGCGACAGAAACCTTTTGCATGATTCCGAAATCGAAAGGCGCCAGCCAAACGTCGGTGGTCAGCTGTAAAAATTCCTCGTCTTGCACGACACTCGTGGGTTCTTCACCCTTTACTCGGTTGTCGGAATCGTTATCGGCAACCCGGCACTCAGCCATTGAAAACGCGATCCTTCCGGCAGAAAACAGGCCATGGGAAATGTCGCGGTGGCCTTCGAAATGATCCAGGAGAAACCCGCCGATACTCAAGTGTTCGCGAAAATTCATCAGAAATGGCAGGGTTACCTGCAACCGGTTCCCCACGGCCGGCGGGAGTTTCCAGGAACGGTTGACGTCGGGTATGGCGATGTTGGCGGCTACCCGCGAGGGATAGATCACGGACGCCAGCACCACCAGGATCACCAGCACCATAGCCGCCACCCCGGCAATGGAGGAGTAATTGACCGTGATTCCGGTCCACAGGGACGTCCCGGCGAAAAGGCGTGCGGTTGTCTGGGCCAGAAGATACCCCAGAACAACGCTGATCACCGCGAATGCCAAAGCTTCGGCGATAAACAAAAACGATACGTGCGAGGGCGCCAGCCCCACGGAAGTGTAAATCCCGATTTCCCGCTTTCTTTCGTAAACGCTGCCGATCATCGTGTTGAGCACGATAAAAACGGAAATCACCAGGGGGATGACCACATTCGGGACCCCGCTGTAGCTCATCGTGTCGCTGGCCTGATAGAGAAATGTGCCGTCCGGTTCCCCCGCAAAGAGGGTGAGGCCGAAGCGGTCCACGAGGCGTTCGGCTTCGGCTCGCGTCGTCTGTCCGTCCTCGGGCTTTACGGCGATTCCCTTCAGTTTGCCGCCGGCAGACATCAAAAACCCGTCCGGTACGATCAGCACACGGTCGGCATCGACATGCTGATACCGGCTTTCGTAGGTTCGGACCTCTTCACCGGATTCCATGGCTTCCATTTCGACTTCGGTCATTTCCATGGAAATTTCACTGGGAAAGGTGACTGTCGACAGGGGTTCGCCGTCCAGATCGGTGGTGTCCATCAGGCCCCGGCCCGAAAACACGCCGACCACCCGAAAAGGCATCCCCCACAGCAGCACCTCCTCCTCCTGCCGCAATCCCGGATCGATACCGAGTTCACGCGCCGTTCTATCGGAAATCAGAACCACGCGGTCTTCAGCAGGCCTGAACCACCGGCCGCCAACCAGGATCTTTTCCATTCCGGTGACCCGCACCTCATCGGAGGACAGACCGACCACCCCGTAAGCCGTGTACTGCCGGTCCAGACGCTGCACCGTCAAATCCAGTGCGCGAGTCCGATTTTCATCCTCCAGCCAAACGCGCGGGGCCGTGATCGCCTTGCTGCCGAAATAGTTGGCCACAATGTCACGGCTTTCGGGCGGCAGATCGTTCCAGTTGACGGTTTTGAAGAGATAGCCGT
>JBATHN010000126.1:0-2877 GCA_049666885.1 Desulfobacterales bacterium | reverse complement strand
ACGAGAGCCTAAGGATTGCTCCCAGCGAAATCATTTTGCCCGAATCCCTCCAAACCGACGCCGGCTTTTCACTCTTTCTGGACGCCATGGGCGAGCGGTCGGTTTCTTATGTACCGGATGGCAGCTTCGACTATCGCCGCTCGCGTGAGCGGCTGCTGCAGCAGTTCGAAACGGTGTCGCTCGAAGGTTTCGGCTGTGAGAACCTGCGGTTAGGGGTCCAGGCGGCCGGGGCCCTTTTGGCTTACGTCCAGGAGACTCAGAAACAAAAAGTGCGGCACGTCGCCCGGATCGAGGCCTATGGGCTCGACCAGTTCCTGTGGATAGACGAGCTGAGCTGCCGGAATCTCGAACTGATGACCAACATCCGCACCGGATCGCGGCAAGGGACCCTGCTCAGCGTGCTCGATCGCAGCGTGACCGCCATGGGCGGTCGTCTGCTGAAAAACTGGATGCGCTACCCGTCGATGGATGTGGGCCTCATCGACGCGCGTTTGAATGCGGTCGAAGAGGCCAAACGGAACCAGAGTTTGCGAAAAAGTTTGCGGGAAACTCTCAAGGCGGTCGCCGATCTCGAGCGCCTCGGCAGTAAAATTTCCATGGGTCACTGTAATGCCAGAGACCTGCTGGCGCTCAAGGGGTCGCTCCAATCGCTGCCGGACATCATGGCGCAGGTTGCTCGTTTCAAGTCCGATCTTTTTACGCCGATCGAAGACTGGCGGAATCTGGAAGAACTGGCCGGACGCATCGCGGCGGCCATTCGCGATGATGCGCCCTTGAGCGTGAACGAAGGGGGCATGATCAAAACCGGCTACAACGCCGAACTGGATGAGCTGGTGCGCATCAGCCGCGACGGCAAAGGCTGGCTGGCGCAGCTCGAAGTCCAGGAAAAAGAGGCCACGGGTATCACCGCGCTCAAAGTCCGTTACAACAAGGTTTTCGGCTATTATATCGAGGTGCCCAAATCGCGCGCGGCGGATGTTCCGGTTCATTACGTGCGCAAACAGACCCTCGTCAATGCCGAACGCTTTATTACCGATGCGCTGAAAATCTTTGAAACCAAAGTCCTGAATGCCGAGGATCGGCGGGCCGCCCTGGAATACGACATCTTTCAGCAGGTGCGCAGTCAGGTCATCGAGGTCAACCGCGATATCCAGGAAGCGGCGCGGTTCATCGCCCGGATCGACTGCCTGTTGAACCTGGCCGAGGTCGCCGATCAAAACGGCTACAGCCGTCCGGTTATCAACGCAGAGGATATCATCGATATCGATGACGGGCGTCATCCGGTTATCGAGAAGATGATCACCGGCGAACGTTTCGTGCCCAATTCGATACGGCTCGACAATACCGAGCACCAGATCCTGGTCATCACCGGCCCCAACATGGCGGGCAAATCGACGGTCCTGCGGCAGGTGGCGCTGCTGGTCCTGATGGGCCACATGGGCAGTTTCGTGCCGGCCCGCAGGGCCTCGATCGGCCTGACCGACCGAATTTTTACCCGGGTCGGCGCCTTGGACAATTTGTCACAGGGGCAGAGCACCTTTCTGGTGGAGATGCAGGAAACGGCCAACATCCTGAACAGCGCCACCGGCCGGAGTCTGGTGATTCTCGATGAAATCGGTCGCGGGACCAGCACATTCGACGGCTTGAGCATCGCTTGGGCGGTGGCCGAGTACCTGCACGATCTTTCCGGTACGGGTGTCAAGACGCTTTTCGCAACGCACTACCACGAATTGACCGACCTGGCCCGCACCCATCAGCGCGTGAAGAATTTCAACATCGCCGTCAAGGAATGGAACGACGAAATCATATTCCTGCGCAAACTGGTCGAAGGCGGAACGAACCGGAGCTACGGAATTCAGGTCGCACGGCTGGCCGGTATCCCGCGGACGGTCGTCAAGCGGGCGAAAAAGATTTTAGCCGGCATCGAAAGCGGCGCCCATCCGGTGGGTCCTTCCCCGGAAACCGCTGCCAAAGCGGGGAGACCCGAAAAGGAGGTGGTGCAGCTGGGTTTATTCAACAGTCCCGAAAATGCCGTTCTGGCCATGCTGAACCGCATCGACGTCACGCGCCTGACACCTCTGGAAGCCCTGAACTGTTTGGACCGACTCTGCGAACTCGCGAAAGGCGGATCGGGATAGCGCATGTTAAAAAGTATCCCTCCCATTCGGCTTTTGGTCGTCGCGACCCTTTTGTTCTGGTGCTTTGTGCCTGCGGCATCGGCCGATACCGCCCGCGATGCGTATGTCCGGGCCGAAGCCTGCTACAAGAAGCTGCGCAATACGCCTTCGGCCCAAAAATACCGCGAATCCTGGATGACCTGCATCGAAAAGTTTCAGGCCGTTTACCGGCGCACGCCCGAGGGCCCCTGGGCGGCCGCCGGTCTGTTCATGTCCGGCACACTTTATGCCGAGCTCTACCGGCATTCCGGACGCACCGCGGATATCAGGGAGGCCATCGATCATTTCGAGCGGATCCAAAACCGATTCCCGCAAAGCCGGTACGCCGGCCGCGCTAAAAAGGCGATTGCCGCCGCCAACGGTCTCAAAGCCGCCCCTTCTGAAGCTAAGGCGGCGCAGCCGGAAGACGACCGACTATACCAGAGTGCCGAGTCCTGCACCACAGAACTGCGCGGTTCACCCCGAAAACAGAAATTCAGGAGCAGCTGGATTGCGTGCATCGACAAGTTCGAAGCCGCCTACAAGCAGTCTCCCACCGGACCGAAGGCCGCCGCCACCCTTTACATGAGCGGAACTCTATACGGCGAGCTCTACCAATGGTCCCAAAACCTTAAGGACCGCCAGCGGGCCATCGATCGGCTGCAGCAGGTCGTGACCCACTACCCGCAGAGCGACCAAAGCACCAAAGCGCAGGCGGCCC
>JBATHN010000125.1:0-3592 GCA_049666885.1 Desulfobacterales bacterium | reverse complement strand
AATTGATGTGACGCCAAAACTCCCGTCGCGCCATGGGATCAACCCCGGAGGTGGGCTCGTCCAGAAACAAGATGTCGGGCGCATGCATCAGGGCGGCAGCCAAGGCCAGCCGTTGCTTGAAACCGAGTGACAACTCTCCGCTGACCGCATCTGCCAATTCAGACAGCTCGAAGCGGTGCAGGACCCAGTCGATTCTGTCGCTGCGCCGCCGCCCCCTCAGTCCGTAAGCGCTGCTGAAAAATTGCAAATTCTGACGCACGCTCAGATTGCCGTAAAGTGAAAATTTCTGTGACATATAGCCGATACGGGCCCGGGCCTTGGCCGCCGCGCGTCGCAGGTCACGCCCGGCCACGCTCAGTTGTCCGTCGCTGACCGGCAAGAGCCCGCAGAGCATGCGGAAAGTCGTGGTCTTTCCGGCACCGTTGGCGCCCAGCAAACCGAACACCTCACCGTGGAACACCTCAAAGGAAACGTTCTTGACGGCATAAAAGTCGCCGAACCGGCGCCGGACATGGTCTACCCGGATGACGACTCCGTCTGCCACCGGCGGCGACACCCGGGTATCGATCTCCTCAGAGGGTTTCCAGCCGACGGCATCATCAGTACGGGCGGCCTTGAGTATGGCGACGTAGCAGTCTTCGAACCGGGGAGGCACTGCCGCGATGTCGACATCCGGCACGCTTGCCAGCAGGGTGGCCGGGTCCGGCGCTTCCATGTCTGCCATCACCATTCGGACCGATTCACCCTGAATAACGGAATCCACGACCCCTTCGGCATCCGCCAGACGCTCCTGTAATTCGCGTTTCTTCAGACTGCCGGCGGTCACCGTGTAGGTCCGGCCCATTTGCTTTTCTCTGAAATCACCCGGCGGACCCTGGCCGAGAACCCGGCCTTCATGGAGGATCACCACTGTGTCGCAGCGCTCGGCTTCGTCCAGATAAGCTGTGCTCAAGAGCACGCTCATCCCTTCAGTTTCCACCAGCCGGTCGACGATGGCCCAGAGTTCACGGCGCGATACCGGATCGACGCCGACCGTGGGTTCATCGAGCAACAGGAGGCGCGGTGGTCGCACCAACGTGCAGGCCAGACCGAGCTTCTGCTTCATGCCGCCGGACAGCCGCCCGGCCAACCGTCTTGTGAACGCGCCGAGATTGGTCATCCGGTTGAGCTCTGCATAGCGCCCGGGTCGGTCGGCCTTGACCACACCTTGCAGATCCGCATAAAGATCAAGATTCTCCTGAACGCTGAGATCTTCGTAAAGCCCGAACCGTTGCGGCATATAACCGATGCTGGCCTGCACCTTCAACGGATCGGAGATGGCGTCGATATCGAGCACTGTGATGGCACCGGCCGCCGGTTTCAACAAACAGGCCGACAGGCGCATCAAGGTGGTTTTGCCGGCCCCGTCCGGTCCGATCAAGCCGGTTATGCGACCTCGGGCAATGCGGATGCTGACGTCCTGCAAAGCCGCTGTGCGGTGTTTTCCCTGAAAGAAAAACTTGGATACCCCTTCGAGTTCCAGGGCCGGCCGACCCGTATCGGCGCTTTGGACCGGCACCCTTTCTTCTTTATCGACCGCCGCCGGCATCATTCCTCCTTGCAGGGTGGAATGCTTTCGACGGCGGCCGACTGGCGGGACTGGTTCAATGGAATGATAACGGTAGCAGGCATGCCAAGCCGAAGTTCGTTGCGGGGGTTGCACACGTAAACGCGCACCTGATAGACAAGCCGCGTTCTCAGTTCCGGTGTTTCCACCGTTTTGGGGGTGAACTCGGCCATGGGTGAAATATACCCGATCCAAGCCGGATAGGTTTTGTCCGGAAAACTGTCGGTGACAACCTGGGCGGCCATACCCGGAAACAGTTTGCCCAGATTTGTTTCCGGAACGTAGGCACGGATCCAGACGGGGTCGATCAGGGCCAAGGTAAAAACAGCCTTCTGCGGAGAAGCCATATCGCCGGGTTCCAGGATGCGGTTCTGGATGATGCCGCCGGACGGTGCGTAAAGGGAAGCGTCGGCCAGGTTCTGGCGGGTCAGTGCCGCCTCGGCCTCGAGGGCTTTCAACTGTGACCTGGCCGCCGCAATGTCTTCCTTTCTGGGACCGGCGAGGGCCAGCTTCAACTCCTGCATAGCCGCCTGCTGCTGAGCCTGAGCAGCATCGGCTTTGGCCCTGGCCTGATCGATCTGCTCCGGGGCGATCAGGTTCTTCTCAGCCAGGGGCCGCAAGCGCCGATAGGTTCGCTCGAGATCGTCGGCCTGAGTCCTGGCGGCATCGACTTCGGCCCTTGCCCGGCTGATCTCTTCGACCCGGGTGCCGGCCTCCAGCTTGGCGACCTCGTCCCGCTGGGCCGCCACCTGTGATGTGACCCGATCCACACCGTGCTGGAGCCGAACGGTCTCCAAAACAGCCAGCAGCTGTCCCGTTTTCACCGGCTCACCTTCTCGGACCATGATCTCGGCAATGCGTTCGCTGGCGTTAAAGGCCAGCTCCACCTGGCGGATATCCACGTTGCCATAGAGCACCAGTTCGTTCTTGGGTTCCTTTTTGTTTTGTAAAAAATAGACCCATAGCCCGGCGCCCACCGCCGCGAGGAGTATAAAGATGACCACCAACCGGATCACTTTTTTCTTCATCGAAACCTCTGTCTACCTGTGTAAAAAAAGACCGCACCGCGAAGGTCCCAGTGGTCGGCCTCGACCAAATCTCATACAAATCGAAGTGTACAAATGCAAAACGCGTACTTGTCCCCGATTTTGACAGCAATTACAATAAAACAAATTTTGAGCAGTTGACAAACTAAATATTGTTACGTAGATCACATCGGGCTCAAGGGGGATGTGTATAAGTGAGTGCTGTTACATGCATAATAGGGCACGGTTCTTTTGCTAAAAGGGATGATGAAGAATAAAATGGTATATTCCGCAAATATTGGTTGCGACAATCTGTAGGGTGGGAATTTGCAAAGGGAAGACCCAATGTGAAGGGTACAGCTATACTATAGACTGGATCAAGTGGCAGGGGGTCGTTTCAGTTTCCGAATCTTCTGCGGATGGCCTCTTTTTCAGACGGCGACAGGTTGTTCCAATTGTCCAGCGCGCGTTGGAGCTGCCCACGCTCGGCCGGTGAAAGTTGCTGCCATCTATCGTTGAGGTCCTGAAGGTGTCGGCGGTCCTGCTGCGGCATCCGGTTCAACTGCTGCATCCGGCGCCGCAAGGTTTCTTTTTCCTGCGGTGTCAGCGACTGCCATTCCTGGTAATTTCTTTGAAGCCTGCCGTTTTTTTTGTCGGCCATCAAAATCGGCGCCTGGTCAATATTTTCATTCTGGACCCTGAACCGGTGGCCTTGAATATTTGCGTGCCGACCGTTTCGTGAAGTGCACCAGGCAGCAGAGGCTGATGCGAAAACGAGGATGGCGATAAGTGATAAAACGCCACAGCAGCGGATCAAGCATCTCGCATGTTTAAGCAGAGCGCTCGTCTTGGCCATTCCGGATATCCCCCTGCGTTCCCTGGTTTTGCGTTTCGGAAGGATTCCGGCCGGCGGAATCGTCGACCACTTGGCTGAGCCTTTCCAGGGTGTTGAAGTTTTTCA
>JBATHN010000124.1:0-3267 GCA_049666885.1 Desulfobacterales bacterium | reverse complement strand
CCGGACACTTGCTCACTTAAGTCTTTTATTCTTTCATTGGCCTTGTCAGCAGCACTTTCCGCTCGTTTTGTGTATTTTTCCGCTTGCGACTTTGTGGTGCCGGTCGAATTGTCGACGCCCATGTTTTTCATGACCAGTAAACCAATGATCAGCAATACGACGGTAAGACCGATGAGCAATGCTCCCCGCATGACTGTTTTTCCTTTCAAGATTTATCAATCACCACAATACAACGGCAATTATAGCACGGAGCAGGAAAAAGCGGGTAAATTTTTACCTGCCCCAGACCGAATGGGCAACGTTAACGTGCAAGGTGCCGGAATCTTGACCGAAACGCGATCAAGGGATCAACCATGCGTCCATTGATGGCGCCGAGCACTTCCGCGTACCCCGGCATATCTTCGGCGAGACTGTCGTTGACACCGGCCTCGAACTGATAACCTGCTCGCTTGGGAAAATATTTTCATAAGATCAGGGAACTGTTCCCCTCATAAATTGAAACACCAAGTACACATTAATAATTTAACTATATGTAATCCTAATATTTAATGCGAAATTATCTATTTGCACATTTATTGCATGAAGCAGTGTTTATCCATGTTGGATCGATCGCCGGCAATGATCCGATTTTATTTAAATTCAATTACAGAAGGGGGATGACATGAAGAAAATGATTGTGTTTGCTTTGATAATGGCCCTGTTCACCATGGGGTGCGGCCACATGGCAAAAGAGTCCGGGTTTTACGACCACAATGCGATGTACAAGAACTGGGATCATATGAAATTCAGCATGTGGGAATTCAAAAATCCGACGGCAGACATCGCTCAGGTATCGAACAGTGAAGATTGGTGGGGCGTTGCCATTCCCTACGTACCCGCAAAGTAATTGCAGGGGCAGGGTGTTTTGCTTATAAACCCTTGCCATTAATGGACAGGGTGATCGGCGGCCAATGCGGATCCCGCCACGGTGGAATCAAATTGCATGAGGAGTCTTTCAGAAAGAATAACATCAATTCGAGTAGCCACTTTACAGATGTTGTCGTGAGAAAAAGGGCAATCTGCTTTTTTCATGGTGAAAAATATATTCTTTCTTTATTTACGACCCTTATGCACGCGTCTGCGCAGCAGTCGCTGATCACCCCTTTCGCTTAAATTTTCAGTATTTTTCTTTAGAGCTCACGTAATAAAGTGTCTCAGGCGACCCGCTTCAAGGTTCGGCAGGAATAGGTCTGTTGGCTTTACGCCAGTCGATATATTTATGTGAATCCGCCTTGGTTAATTGGATAGAGACTTCTTTTTGTTGCACGTTGCCCGATAATCCTTCACTGTAAGCAGCAAATCCGGTGGGGATATTTATTTGTTTGAATGTACCGAGGGTCAATTGCAGATAAGGCTCGTATCCAGCCAGCCATAGGCTTCCACGTCCATGATTTCACCCGCAAACGGCAGGCGTTCGGTTTTGAGATAGGTGCCATTTATTTTTTGATAAAATCGGCGGTAAGGGTTGAGTTTGAGCACCCGAACCAGCATCGAATAGATGCCGTTTCGGTTTAACCGCATCGCCAAGGCCGAAACGAGCCTTCCACCGGTGCCCCGCCGCTGAAAATGTTTCAGCACATACAGGGTGTAGATTTCACCCCTGTAGATATCGTCTTTATTTCTTTCGTCACCACCGGTAATAAAGCCGACAACCCTGCCGGCATCTTCAGCCACAAAACTGACGGTCTGCTTGCTGCTGAGTTCATTGAAAATGGCCTGTTCCTGCCGGGATTCCGACATGCCGAATAAATAGCCAAATGGTATCACACTCAGGTAGGTATCCCGCCATGTCTTCACGTAAATACGAGACATTGAATATGCATCGGTTCCTTGAGACGGTCGAATCACCATGGCGTTTGCCCTCGATTGTTTGCGGCATAAACTGAGCGATTCAAATTTAAAATAATGAGAACTATCTTTATTGGCAAGGGATCGCTCGGCTATCTTTTGCGTTCAAAACGTCTCCATTTACCTGACGATGGCGAAACCGAGGCGGAATGCCCGGGTTCGCTGTCTGTAGTCGAGCAGACTTTCCGCGAGTGCGTTGACATATTGGGCTTGAAAATAAAGATCGAAGTTACTGGAGAATAGACGATCCAGCGGATATGTGAGGTCCAGCTGAAGCGATCCGCCTTCTTTGGCCCAGCCGAGGTAGGAATTCAGTACGAAACTGTCGGCTTTTCCGAACTTCAACTCCAAATCGAAGTAGCCCCTGTAGTCACTTAAATCCGGATTCGTATCGTCGGCGTTGGCCACGTAAGCCCAGACCTTGGGAGCCGCATACAGGCCGAATTTGCTCTTCGTGTCGTAGAATATGAACATCGGTTTGAGGTACAGGAAATTCGTGCTTCTTGACAGGTCTCCGCCCCGGCCGTTGGATTCGTGCTGGAAACCGCCTTGCAGAAAGAATCCCCTGTTACCGGGGATGGGAGTTTTTATGTTCGGCGAAACAAGGAAGAATTCAGGTTTGTAGCTGGTGTCTTCAAACGGTTGTGAGTCCGATCTCAAATCCCAGAAAGAAGTCTGGGTGTAGGCGAAGTGAAGACCCGAGACCCAGGGCAGGCGTTCGGCCAGGGTATTTTCAGGCTTGAAAAATCGATACTTGAAACTGACCTGAAATTTGCTGTTTTCCGGATTTGTGCCCACCAGAAAGTACATGGGGTTGTAGGCTCCTAAATTAACGAGGTAGGGCTGGTACAGCATCTGGATATCCTCCAGCGTGGGTAATGTCTCCGATTCGTTTTCAGAGGTCTTGGCAGTTTCCTTTGCCTCCGGGGGCGAGGGCGCTTCGATAGAGGCCACAAGCAGAGAGGCGCCCTCGAAAGACGGTATTTCCAGACGGACCGGACCGTCAAAACCATCCGGTACGAGGAAAACGTAACGGACTTTCAAAAAACCCATCGGCACGATTGTCGCAGATGGTCCCGGCAGCGATGTTTCGGGATATGCCGCGACTTGCGCAGTTTTGGTTTCGGATTTGATGAAGCAGGTCAGGCGATCGGGAAGGTCAACGACGACGTTTTCTTTGCCCGTGTTGTGAATATAAATGCCGATCGTTGTCTTTTGCCCGGCTTGCATCGGTTCGGCCATCGGCGCAATGAGCGTTTCGACCCCTACGGCGGCAGCCGGCATGGCCGAGAGCAGGATCATTAGTGTTGTAATCGTTTTCATCGTTTTGTCCTTTCCCGATTTTATCGATCACGACAAGGGTGACGCCCGGCGACGATA
>JBATHN010000123.1:0-6989 GCA_049666885.1 Desulfobacterales bacterium | reverse complement strand
TGAACAAATACGTTTCCGGTATTACCGTTCCCCAGGAATGGATCGATGAAATCGGTTCAGTGGACAAGGAAGACCGCAAGAAGAAAGCGGCCGAAATGATGGGCCGATTCATTAAAAAACACAAATCCAAATTCCAGGGCGTCCACATTATGCCCCTGGGCTGGAGCGATGTCGTTCCGAATATCCTGGAACAGGCCGAAATACAAACCAATCACAATTAAAAGTTCCGGATTCGGAAACTGACATCTTGCGAGGTTTATCATGTTGGATGTAATCCATGCGTCTATGGAAGGAAGAGTCGAAACGCTCGAACAGCGGATAGTGCATCTGGAAGGTGAACTTCAGTCAGTAAAAGAAAACATGCCCGACGATCAGCTTTCGATGGTCGTCTTCAGCGGAGATCTCGATCGGATCCTGGCCGCCTTTATCATCGCCACCGGTGCAGCGGCGATGTACGAGAAAGTCGTCATGTTTTTTACCTTCTGGGGAACGTCGGTACTGCGGGATCTGAAAAAAACCGTGACCAAAAAAGATCTGACCGCCAGGATGTTTGGCCAGATGCTGCCGAAAGGCGCCGGACAATTGAAACTTTCGCAGATGCACATGGCCGGGCTCGGCACCCGCATGCTCAAGGGTCTGATGAAAAAAAAGGGTGTGATGTCGCTTGAAGATCTCATGAAAACGGCGGCTGAATTCGGTGTCGAGATCATTATCTGCGAAATGTCGATGGATCTGATGGGCTTCAGCATGGAGGAATTCATCGATTATCCCAATGTCTCGCTGGCCGGGGCTGCTAATTTCTTGGGCGAAGCCGCTAACAGCAAAGTGACGCTTTTCATCTAGTTTCCGTCCATAAATGGCCCTTTCCCGCAATTTCAGCGTCAATCGGCGGAATCGCTTGTGCGGCATACAGAACCGTCTGCCTCCGCGCAATGCCGCCTATTTCCTTGAACTTGCGGAAAATTGCACATATCTGGATCGGAAACTATTCAGTGTCCTTAATGCAACAGCGGATGGACACTATATAATTTTAACGGATTGCATTTTTCCCGGTGAATGTGATAGTGGCCATTATATTTTTTTATCTTTCAACCTGACAGCATGAGGAGACAATCAAATGACCAACAACGTCGTGATTGCGTTGTCCTGCGGTACGAATGACACCAACCGGGCCACCCGCGCCATTCACTTGGCCACCATCGCTCACAAGGAAGGCAAGAACACCACGCTTTTTCTGCTGGATGAAGGCGTTTATCTGGCCAAACAGGGGATCATTACGCACGTGCGGGCCGCCACCGGCGATGTGGCCGATGACTTGCTGACGTATCTCCAGGCTCACGAAGTGCCGATTTTGGTCTGCACTCCCTGCGCCAAGGCGCGGCAGATAAAGGAAGAGGATTTGATCGAAGGCTCCCGCATGGCCACCGCAGCCGAATTCATCAATATGTCCTGCGATGCCGCCGTCATCAGCTTGTAGCAGTGAGTCTCCCCCCGCTATGCGGATGGAGCCTCACTCAACTTCGGCCAACCCAAGGATTCTACTGATGCGATCGAGCATGGCCTGTTCGCGTTTGTCCAATTTTTCGTCTGCGCTGGCGATCTGCTTTGCGATCGTAAAGGCTTCAATACGGTCTTTTCGGGTTGGCAGCAGCTGCGCCAATCCCTCGAGGGCCAAATTTTCGTTCAACTCCAGCACCCTGGCCTGTTCTTTGATCATCACTTTGTAATGATCGGAGGCCGGTCTGCTTAAACGGCTATTGGCCCGAACGATTTTCTCAGCAACCTCAAAATGGCGTTTGTCCAGAGTGCGGTTTGCTCCGGCCACTGCGATAAAGATCCGAACCATCGCTTCTACGAATCCGCCTTCGACGGCGGCCATCTGTGCCCAGGCCTTGCGGCGGAGGCGTGTTTTCTTGTCGATTTTTCGTGACGTTGATCTCTCTTGGCCAACCTGGTCCGGTGGGCCGAAAAGCCATTTCATCCAGGGCGCTCCGTATAATGATTTAAACCAGAATTCCTGTGTCAGGTCCCGCATGTCGCGGTAGTAATTCAGACCGGTCTGCACAACCCCTGAAAATACGGTTTCCATGGCCAGAAAAGGGTTTTCAGCCGATACCGGCTGACGGTAGGGTTTTAGCGTTTCGGCCAAAAGCTTAACCGGCTGCATGAAAGGGTTTTGATCTGAAAAAGCATAGCGCTCAATCCGCAGTGGATGCATCTGCCGGATCGTTGCGGCGGTTGTATCTGAAATACCGGCTCTGATCCAGGGGCTTAAAAAGATCCGATACATGTCGTCGTTCATGCGTGATACGGTATTAGCCGGGGAAAACGCTTCCTCATCTTGAAGGCCGTCGTCTAGCTCCAGAATATCCTCCATCGTTCTCGGTTCGAAGTGGACATCGTAATCGTCCAGCCAGGGTTGGCTGGAATTGCCCTCCACTATCATTTCGTATAACCCCGGTGAAAGGTATTCGAGCATATCGACGCTCCCGATGATGCCGCGATGTTCCTTTCGGGCCACCTTGCCGGAGACGAAGATTCCCAGGTGTCCGACTTTTTGATGAACCATATAAACGATCACCTGCCCATGGCTTTTTATTTCATCCACCGAGCCATAGACTTTTTTAATCCAGTTCAGTGCCTGTGGCGGCGGCGTGATGTTATCTCCCCCGGAAGCAAATACGATTATTGGGTCCTTGAAATTTTTTAAATTGATGACCTTTTCTTTATCCAAGTGCAGGACACCCTGTTCGAGTTCGTTGCCGATAAACAGGCTTTCGACGATAAAATGGATTTCTTCGGTATTCATCTTGAAAAAGCCGCCCCACCACTTTTCAAATTCCAAAAATCTACTTTCTTCAGTGTCAATGTTGGAAAACAGGTGGTAGAGTTTTTTCCAATAGGTGTTTGCCGGATTCAGATCCTCGAAGCCGGCCACCAGGTTTGCCCCGTCGAAATGACCCTTTCCCAGATCACTCCAAAGGGAGGTCAACCATACACCGCCACATAGCCCGCCCTTGTAACGCATTGGATTGGCGCCTTCGACGCCACCCCAGTATGACAAGGGCGAGCCGTTGAAGACCATCGGCCCGGTCACATCGGGACGGTCGGCACCGATCAGCGCTGCAGCCCAGCCGGCCTGACAGTTCCCGATGACGGCCGGTTTGGGAGCTTCAGGGTGCCTTGACGCAACTTCCTCGAGAAACCGGATCTCAGCGGCATGGACATCAGCTATGGTCTGCCCTGGTTCCGGATCGATATAAAACATGACAAAGTAGACCGGATGGCCGTAGTCCAGCGCCACACCGATCTGCGAGTTAAGTTTTGACCCGCCGATTCCGGGCCCGTGACCGGCACGGGGGTCGATGATCACAATGGGTCGTATCGGCAAGGCCGAAACCGCAGCTGCCGTTTTTAGTGTTTTCCGGCGGTCGGCCTGTCTTACGGGCTTATTTTTTTCGAATCTCCGGTCCAGGATACGAATCAGAGAATAGTTCACCGGCTGCTCGAAGGTGCGGCCATCGAGCACCATTTCATAGTCAAAAACCAGAACGGGTGGCTGTCCGGCTCTCAGATGAGCCAAATAATTGTTGCCGCGTTTTCTTAATACGTCCCAGAAAAGAATCGTCCGTTGCGTGCGATCTACCAGATATTCCATTGTCGAAGACGTCCAGGGCAGTGCTCGTGCAAATCCGGTAATTGGGTTGAACACGGTCATCATACCTCTCTTGGGTTGGTTGTTTTTTAATGAAGTGATGCCATTTTTTCAGCACCTCAAGAAATTTTTTTTGAGCCTGAATTGAATGAATATGCGATGTTGATTTAAATACACTTTGGGAAATTTATTTTTACACTATATCGGCCAAAATAATAGATCAGTTTACAAATTTATTCCAGGGGTTAAACCTGACGGAAGGGAGGAACTCGGCGAGAGCGTTTATTTGCATCATTTCTCAATCAGCTTTACGACGACAATTGTCAGGTCGTCCTCCTGCTTCAATTCACCACGGAATTCTTCGGCGGCAGCATGCACCGCCAGCAGGATATTGCGCGCGGATTCGCTGGCGTGTCGTCGAATCACTTCTTTCAGGCGATCCTTTCCGAACAGCTCGCGCATTTCGTTAGTGGTTTCCCAGATGCCGTCCGTGCCGATGAACAGGACTTGACCGTCCTCGATGGCGGTGGACGACTCGCGGTAAGGGATTGCGGCATCGACCCCCAAGGGCAGGCCTTTGCCCTTCAGACTGACAAACGTTTCTGTTGCGGGATCATACAGCAGGGCCGGGTCGTGACCGGCCCGCACCCACTCGATTTTTTTTCGCTCCCGGTCGATACGGGCCAGAAACAGGGTCATGAAACGCCCGGAGCGCTCCACATCTTCGGTAAATCTTTGGTTGATATCGGTGACGATCTCCCCCAGGCTGCCACGCATGGACACCCTTTGCCGAAGGAAACCGCGGGCCGTGGCCATCAAAAGGGCGGACGGAAGGCCATGGCCGGAAACATCCCCCACCGCTACGCAGAGACGCTGCCGGTCTTGCTCGTCCACGCACAGGAAATCGAAATAATCCCCGCCCGTCTCATCGCAGTAAAAGGCCATTCCGCGCACATCCAGACCCGAGAGATCCGGTGCGGCTTGCGGCAGGAGGTTGTATTGAATTTGCATGGCCACGTTCATGGCCTGCTGCAACCTGAGGTGGGTTTCCAGTTGGGGACCGACCTCGTTAAACACCCGGCCGAGGTCACCGAACTCGTCCCGGCTGCTGATATCGACCCTGGCCTTGAAATTTCCGCTGGCCAGCTTGCTGGACGCAGCGGTGAGCAGTTCCAATGGCCGCGTGATCGAGCGTGAAAACGTTAGCGCCAAACCGGCGTTCAGGGCGATGAGCAGGACCAGGAAACCGGCCGTAACCTGCTCGACCGTGCGCACGCGGTTTGCAATGGTCTGGCTGATTTCCTGTGACGGCTGAAAGATGCTGTCCACCGGCACGATGAAAACAAAGGATGTTCCCTGGTGCGGCATGGGGCCGTAGCACCAGATGCTGTCGTGCCCTTCGTAGGTCATGCGCCGGGTGCGGGATATGCGGGCCGCCATGTCCGCCACCACGGACTGAAGCTGTTCGGTGTTAGTCGATGTCAACCAGTGGGATGCATCCTCGGAACCATTGTCTTCCCACATGATGGTGGCTTGATTGGCCTCGACCAGAATTTTCACACCTACCTTGTCGGTTGACGGACGGGTTGATAACGAACTCACGAAGGAGAGCGTGTTGTCCGGTAAATTCGAGCGCGGAATGGCTGCTTCCAGCAACGTGGGAAGGGGCACCACAATGCTGGTGACGCCCTTAACTTTCTCTTCGTTATCTTCCAGGGGGATCGAAACGGCTGTAACCGGCCGTTTGTTCTGGGGGTCGATGTACGGTGCGGACCAGTGGCTCAGTTTTTCTTCGAAAGCACTACGATACCAGGTCTGCCTCAACGGGTCGATGCCGGGGAAACGATCTGCGGAACACGGAAACAATAGGGCAACGCCACTTGGCAAACCGCTGTAATATCGCAGCGCCAACGAGCCGAGCTGTCGGGAGAGGGCTTTAAAAACCGGTACGATTCTTTTAAGCCGCTCGAAATCTCTTGCGGCTTGCTCCGCCGGCGCGTCCGGTGTGATTAACGGGCACGCGTCAGCGGTGACATTCGCGAATGAGGAGAGGGGAGGGCGGGAGTCGGGTTCTCTGTCGCCAACCGCAGACGGATAGTTGTCTTCGAGGGGCCTGATGGTCCTTTGAGTAGCAGAATCGGCCCCTTCGGCCAGGGAGCGCTCCAATTCATAGGCTTGGAAAAACAAGGCCATTTCGACCTGTTCACGGCTTTTGGCGATCGACTGGGCATAGACGTCTAACAGCTGCCTGAGTCGGCTGTGGGCATCGTCCATCTGTGATTTTTCGATGCGGGCCGTGAGAGCATCGGCCATCAGGTGGACATTGTGAATGCCAAAAGCCCTCAGCCCGACGATCGGCAGGATGGAGAGGGCCAGTAAAAGAACCAGCAGTTTCCAACGGAATTTCATTATTATCCTCGTCCGGATCCGGCGACTTCAAGGTAGAATCGACGCGGCCCTTTTTCACCCATTCCCACTCACCAAGGAAATGGAACTGTTGATTACCTCTCAGTAATCATTTGAGGCATTAAAGGCTATAATAAAGCAAAAGTTGTACCGCCACAACGGCGGGTGCTTCAAGAAACTGCCGATGGGATAAAATGCTGAAAAATAAACCCATCATTTAAGTTTTAAAAAATTTTTCCGATAACATATCCGGGACTGGCCTGCGGGTAACCCCCAGTAAAATTTTTCCGACCTGCGTCCGCCCGGAAAGGAAACAGGCGATGAAATCAGATGACATCATAGACGAAATTATCAACGGCATCGGCAAATTGCCCACCCTTCCGGGGGTTGCCATAAAAATTCTGGAAACGGTTCAGGATCAGAAGAGCGGATTGAAGGAATTGGCGGAAATCCTCTCGACCGACCCGCCTTTGAGCGCCGAAGTGCTGCGCATGATCAACTCGCCTTACTATGGTCTCAACACCCGCATCACCTCCGTGCAGCACGCGGTCAAGTTGCTGGGGGCCACAACCGTCAAGAACCTCGCGTTGAGCTTTTCGGTGGTCAAGAGCTTTCAGAGCGATGACAGCGATGGATTCGATTATACCCAGTTCTGGAAGGATTCGCTTTTCAGCGCCGTGGCCATGAAGTCGATGGCCAAAAACTTTTCCTGCCAAGCAGTGGATGACGCATTTTTTCTGGGGCTGCTGCATAATATCGGCATTCTCACCTTGAGTCAGTGCATGCCCGATCAATACAGCCTCGTTTTGACGGAAAAACGCAAAAACCAGTCCTCTTACCAAGATGCCGAGCAACAGGTTCTGGGGTTTACACACATGGAAATCGGCAGTCTCCTGGTGAAAAAGTGGGGACTGCCGGACTCCTTTTA
>JBATHN010000122.1:0-14299 GCA_049666885.1 Desulfobacterales bacterium | reverse complement strand
TCGATGTTGTCGAGCGGCAGATCGAACCAGACCGGCAGGTCGTAGAGAAAGCTCATCGCTTCGAGCAGCTGTCTTTCAGAGAGGATATTTCGGGTGACAAGGATGTCGCCGAGGCGGCCGCCCTTTTCTTTCTTGACCAGCAGGGCCTCCTCGAAGCGCGCCTCGGAAATCCCGAAGCTGTTTTCCAGGATGTGGAACAGTCTGTTCTCCATCGGCTTTCTTTGATCTTATTATTTTATTTCGCTTAGGGGCATTCGCCTGGGAATGCCAAACAGTTTTATATTTCCTTCTTGGATCTGACTTTCTTCGCTTTGGCCGCCGCGCAGGCTTTCTATCGTTGTTTTCTTTTGACCGTATACGTCAGCTGCTTCGGATGGATTATTGATGACGTGTGGGGTCAGAAAGATGAAAAGGTTGGTCTTTTGCTGCGAGCTGCTCCGAACTTTAAAAAGCCACCCGAGTAGCGGAATATCGCCCAGCAGGGGGACTTTATATTCCTGAACGGCATTGTTGTCTTCGATCAGCCCGCCGATGACGATGGTGCTCTTGTCGTCCACGATAACGGTGGTGTCGATCGTGCGCTTGAGGGTGGTGGGTCGGAAATCCGTCGTCGATTCCAGGGCGCTGACCTCGAGGCCGATGGTGAGGCGCACGAGCCTCTCGATGCTGATGTGTGGCGTGATTTTTAAAATCGTGCCGACATCGCGGTATTCGAAAGAATTGAAGGTTTGATTGTCGGTGGTGGAAGATTGCGTCTGAAAAGGGATGTTCTTGCCGACGTTGATTTTGGCCTCTTCGTTTTCGGTTGTCAGAATCTGCGGCGTCTGCAGGATATTGACGTCTCTGTCCTGCTTGAACGCCTGCACCAGGGCGGTCAGGTTGTTGAACTGTATGCCCGCAATATCGATCGCTTCGGTAAAGACACCGAATGAGAAACCCTGCGGCAGTACGCCCTGGGTCAATCCGGGAACGGCCGAATCGGGTGCCAGAAACGCGCCGCCCACGGCGGCGGGTTTGTTGCCGATGTTGGTACTGCCGGCCGCGGTCCATTGCGTTCCCAGGCTGAAGTCCCTTTGAGCGTTGACTTCCAAGACCACGGCTTCGATGTAAACCATCGGTCGCGGGATGTCGAGTTTTTTGATGACTTCCTCCACCACCGTATAATCGTCGCTGCTGGCTGTGATCACGAGGCTGTTGGTGCCCTTGTCGGCCGTGATGTTCACCTTTCCCGAGAGCAGCGGTGCGCCGGCTGGACCGGCTGCGCCTTTTTCCTTGACTTGGGTGCCTTCCTTGCTTGGCAGGTTCTGCAGGACTTTGGCGATTTCTTCCGCGTTGGCATATTCGAGGTAGTAGACCCGAATTTTTTCCTTTCCCCGCGGTGTTTCACGATCCAGAAAATCGATCAACTGCCTGACCCGGGCCATCTCCACCTCACTGGCCAGTACGATAACCGTATTGGTGCGTTCATCGGCGACAAATTTGGTGTCGTCACGGCTAGTGGCTGATCTCTGCTTGGGTGCACCCCTGGTCTGGAAAAGGGCCGTCAGGGTTTCGACCATTTTGGCACTGTCGGCATGTTGGAGGGGGATGACCGATATTTCTCGGCCGACACCGGTCACGTCGATTTCTTTCAGAATTTTAATCAACCGCTGGATATTCGACAGCACGTCGGTAACGATCAGCGTGTTGGTCGGGGCGTAGGCAACGATGAGACTGGTCTTGGACACCATGGGGGTGAACAGCCTTTTGATTTCATTGGCATCGGCGTAAGTCAAGGGGATCAACTGGGTGACGAGCTGGTCTTGCGGCTTCACCGGCTTGGTGCTAATGCGAGTCGGGATATCACTCGTGCGGGCTTCCGGCGAGGGAAGTATCTTGGTCACCTCCCCCGCTTGAACCGTGCTGAAACCATTGACATCCAACACCGACTCGAACACCTTGTAGGCCTCTGCAACCGATATCTTGGTCGGCGAGATGATGGTAACGTTGCCCCTGACGCGCTGGTCGACGATGAAGTTTTTGCCGGTCAGTTCGCTGATGAACTTAATGAAAACGTTGATATCGACATTGTTGAAGTCGATGGTGACGAAGCGGTCCTGTGAATTGTCTGTGTCGGTAGCCGCGTTCGCACGGGTCGGGGTGATGCCTGCGGCGATGATCAGCAGCACGATCATACAGCAGCCGATGATTTTCAGTTTGATCGTCTTTGGTCTCATTTTTCTAGGGGTCGCCTGTTTGCCGTTTTGTTACAGGTTGTGTTCGAACGCCTCGCCCGCCGGGTCTACTTGCGGCTGCGACTTCGGAATATCCGTATCTGCAGCCGGTGCACCGCGAGCTTCGGTTGAATCACCGGGTGTCGAACGTTTCCGCCAGCAAGACTGCATCTATGGTTCCGGCCTGCTTACCTGTTTTTGATATCGACAGCCCTTTTACCCGTACCAGATTGTTCGACGTCTCTATTCTGTAAAGGTAAGAGGTCAGCTGTTTCATGGTGATGTTCTGAAGCTTTGTCTCTACGACCGACAGGGCATACGGGCTGTTTTCGACGGTCGTTTTCGACGGCTTCATGTAAGCGATGCGGTCCTTTAGACCGACTTGCCCGGCCAGGGTGTCGAGGAAGGAAAACAGCGTAAATCCACTGCTCCTTCCGGCTATTCTGTCTTTTTCGGAGTCGGCAACATTCTTGGTGCTTTCGTAATTTGCTTTTAGAACCAGCATTTCTTTCAGGCTTTGGGCTTGAACCTCGATCTGCCGGTTCAGCTGCTGCCGCGTATTTACCAGAGGAAAAATAATGACCTGCATCAGGATCACGACGGCGATCAGGGCGCCGGCAAGCCAAACGGCGTATTTCTCACGTTTGGTGATCGTAAACGGCAGCAATTTCAATATTTTTTTCATCTCAAACGGATAGCCTGCTAAAATTCAAAGCTTTTAATACCCTATTTTCAACCGAAACTTAATCCGATTGCTCGAATCGTCTTTGGTGCTCGACACAATCGTGACCGTTTTGAAGGCCTTGCTCTGCGCGAGCCCGTTTTTAATGGCATCGACGGAATTAAACGTGTCGGAGTCGCCGTTGATCACCACATTGTTTTCCCCGATAACGGTGCGGGTAAATTTTACGTCAATGTCGTCCGGAATGCCTTTGCTGATTTCATTCAATATGTCGATGGTCAGCATGTTTCCCTGCCCGCTTGTCGGATTCAGGGAAACCTTGTTCAGTTCCTCGATGTTAACCCGCATCTGCTGCAGGGGATTGACGATTTTCTTCACATCCGGAAAAGTCGATTGGAAGATGGAGGTTATGCGGTTGTTGAGTGCGTTCAGCTGTTTGTTTTTATAGTAATAGTCGATTGAAACGGTCAGCAGCCAAACCAGTAGCAGGCCGGCCGCCAAACTGCCGGATACCAAAATGTTTTTTTTGTATTCGGCCCAGCGTTTTTTTATGGCGAAGGGACCTTTTCTAAAATTCAGCCCCTTGATGCCAATGACCTCTATCAGTGCTAGGGCGAGGGCATTGTTCATTTGGTGGGGTTTCCAGGAATCAGCCGGTATCACTCTTATCCTGGCTTGTGTGTCTCTGACCAGATCGGTGCGTTCCGTCGGTACATTCAGCAGTCGCAACAGCGCTGCTTCGATACCGTTTTCGCCCAGTGCCGGTCCGGTGACAAAGATCTTCTCCGGCCGAAATGGGCGGTCACCACTCTCCTCCATTGCATACAAGGTTCGCTGGATGCTTTGCCCAAGCATATCGGCGTGCGACTCGTAAGCCCGGTCGGCCGGCAGGGCCCGCACCATCGAGAGTTGTCCCGAAATCACGACGAAAATCGTACTGCTGCCGCTTCTGACATCCACAATAAGGGCGTTTTCGGGGAGATCGCCCAGCCGCGCCAGGCAGAGTGCCGACGGGTAACCGCTGACCGTCACGATCTCTGGATTGATATGATAGTGGTCCAACAGGTCCAAGATGGATTTGAGGCCGGACACATTGCAGGCGGCCGCAATAATATCCGTTTGTTCACCCTGCCCGTCGAGTTTTATCGGATGAAACTCGATAACGACCTCATCTAAGGGAAAGGGGAGCATCGGTTCGAGTTCAAACGGCAATATCTGCTTGATTTTTTTAACCTGTTTGAAAGGCACCCGCAGATTTCTGAATGACACGTGGTCGGCGGGTATCGAAACAATGCACACGCAGTCCTCTACCGGCATTTCCTGGACCAGCGTATTTAGAGTCGCGGCCAGGGGGTCATCGCCCTCCTCCGGAAACGGAATGTAGGTGTAGGCCTCCACCCGGCTTTCTCTTAAGCTGCTGTTGACCAACACCGCTGCAAGGGCCTTGTTTTGAATGTCGAGACCCAGTATTCTTTTGCCCATCGTCTTCCTTCCGGCAAGGCATCGGCGCCTGCCGGTAATTCATGGTAAGACTTTAATGATGATTAAGAAATTAAATGTAAGAATTCTATTATACCATCAAGTTTGTTCCCAACTCAAGACGCGGCAGTGTATCAGGCCGGTTTCGGATTCGGTCTCTCGGTGCACGATCACCGTAGCCGCAAGACTGACCCCGTTGAGGCTGGCCAACGCCTCGATCCTGAAAATATCGCTCTGATTGGTGATCAGGCTTTTGTCAATATCGATATCCCCGGCTCCGGGGACCTGTTTATACCAGTCGCTGCCTGAAAGATCGTGATTGTAAGTCTCACTTGTTTTAGCGAGGCGAAATTCGCTGATCGCCAGCGCCAAATCCTGGTTCTCCTCCGGCAATAGCGCCATGAGAACCGGTATCTCTGCCGTGTTGATGTTGATTTTGCCGTCGAAAGTAAAATTGCCGCGCTCATCTGTCATGCCGTCGACCGTCAAATAACCCGACAGGCCCTGCAATTCATCTGTACCATAAAAAAGCTCCGGTGTGATCCCCTTGACCTGTAATAGTTCTTTTATATGAGTGAGGGGACCGTTTCTGATGGATATGGGCGGGTCCAGATCACGATAATAGTCGGACTCGGCCCCACTCAAGCCGGTAATGGCATCGTCATCACCGGTATCGAGCCAGTCCTTCAGGGAATTGACGACCGTGTTCACCGGATCGGTCTCATCCGGATGTTCGTATGCCAGGAAAGCCATCCTGAGGAGGCGTTCCCAAAGCTGGCGCTGATTCTCATTTAATTCGTGGCCTTCGGGAAATTTCACCAGGGCATTGACCTGGATGCGGCTGCGCTCATCGCTGATCTTAACCTCCAGCTTGCCGTCCTCGAACGGAATGGCTTCCAGCATGCTGTTGACCATTTCGGGGTCGGCCCAATCCTCCTGAATCGAATCGGCGGTCGTGTTTTTTTTGTCGACAACCAGCATGGCCATGGCCGCATTGACACCGGACGCCACCATTTCCGCCAAACGGTGGCGGTCACGGACGGCTGCACTGGAGAATATCGTGGCGCGGGCTTGCCGGTTGAGCTCCACGGTGGCGGTGACCAGCAGTGTGATGACCGCCAGAGTGATCAAAAGGGCCATGCCCCGTTTGTTGCTTATCAGCCTTAATCGCTTCAACTCATACAACATTCGATTTATACCCAAGACTCGCTCTCATCGCATCAACCGGCCAATTCGAGAGCTTGTCGGTACTGGGGAAACAGGATCGTCGTCTCGAACGTGTGAAAATTTTCATCCGAACCGATCTCAAGCCGGATGCGAACCGCTCGCGGTGTGGCATAGCCGACATCGTCCGAATCCGAATCCCAGGTCTCTTTTTCATCGTTTTCCGCATCGATATAGGTGAACGTCAAGGTCTTCACGTTTTCGCACAAAATCGGATCGCCGGTCAGATTGTCGCGAGGTTCGGAAAAATCGAGTCGGTCCGAACGCCGCAACACCCTGGTGCCGTCGCGATCGGTTGAAACGTAATAAATGATTTCTGCTACGCCGTCGCGCTGGCTCTGTTGCAGCGGCAGGTGGGCCATGGCGGTGAACCGCAGTTGGCCGAAATCCTCGCCTCCCGCATCAGAAAGCTTCCCCACCAGTCGGTACAAATCCAGCTCTCCATCTTCCTTTGGCGGCTTGTAGGCCGGTGACTGAAGGAAATATGCCGACGCGAGATCGATCGACATGCGGTTCAGACAATCCTTTGCCATTTCATAGGTTGTCTTGCTTTCTTCGATTATTCCGATCTTTCCGAACACGAAATTGAAAGAGCCGAATACGGTCGTGATGACGACTGCGAAGATGAATATGGCGATGAGGATTTCGAGCAAGGTGAAGCCGTGCACGGCGGCCCGGTGTTCTTTGGGTGTCCGCGGCCTGTAACGCCGGAGCCGGAGCTCATTTTTTATGAATGAAATGAGGGATATCATGCGCGTTTGGTCGAACCGATTATGTCGGACGTGTCCTTTCATTCTGAGTTGTAGGCTTTAAGATAAGGATTTGGGCTGTGTTATCGGTCGTCGGCGTATTACAATACAGCTTTTTCCCTCAGGCCTTGCCCAAACCATTATCTTAAAGCCTATAGCGGCGGTTGTCGTGTCACTTTTCTATGAAACGGTAAGTGCGGAGGTTGTAAACCATCTCACCTTCGTTGAACAAAACTTTTATATCGATTCTTTTCAGTTTTTCCACCGCGCCCTTTAACTGCTCTGCGCCCGTCATGAGTTGACCGCTGTCGATGTCCTCGATTCCGACCTCCCAAGTGTAATCTGGAAAATCTTTGCCGAAGTCACCGGTTCCCTGGGCCAGTTCTTGAGCGGAGCTCAGTTCGATGTCTACCAATTTATTTTGTGCCAGCAGCGGTGCCACCGTGTAAAAGCGGGCCCCGATGGTCATCATCAGTGTCTGGGAGTGCAGCCGGTAGACGGCTGTCAGAACGATTGCGATAATGGAAACCGCCACCATCATCTCGATAAGGGTAAAACCACCTTTCCGGGTGATCGAAGCTTGGCGCTGGCGACCGGTTATCCGATATGTCGAAAACCTGTCGGATGTTATCGCTTTATTCCTCAAAACCGGTATAGGCCCCATACAGCTTGACGTTCGATAGAAATGGTTCGATTTGAAACGAGAATTGCGCGTCGCTGTCGGCCATGTGAATGATCGCCCGGTCCGAGTAGCCCTTTGCGAAAAAAAGGATATCGGCTCGGCCGGATTCTACTTTCCGGTCTCCCGGATATTCGACATCGAGCACCTTCAGATCCTCGTCGAGTTTAAAGGCATTGTTTTCAGCCTGATCTTTGCTCTCATCCGACATGTCGTCGCTCGTGACCCACAATTGCTTCGAATCAATACCGACATGCAGCGTGTACGTTTTTTGATCCCGAACGGCACGCTCCTTAAGGTCCTGAACCTTAAGAATGACCCAACGCTTGGTTTTGCGGGTCTGGTCGGTCAATGGCGAATCCGGCAGTCGCGGAACGGCAACCAGCAGCATGATGCTGATGAGCAGGATCACAACGGCGATCTCGATCAGCGTAAAACCGTGTCCGGCACCTGAAAAAGGCATCGGCAGCGTTCCGGATCGAAGAAAACGGGATTTGTGTTTCGGCAAGAAAAGGTGCATGAATTCCGGCCTGCAGACACAGTGGGGATCAAGCGATTAATCGAGCTCCCAGCTGTTGATATCCTTGTTCTCGTCCTCGCCGCCCGGCACGCCGTCTGCACCGTAAGAAGTGATGTCATAGTCACCTTGAATCCCGGGTGACAGGTAGATAAATTCATTGCCCCACGGATCTTTCGGGACTTTACCTTTCTCGAGGTAACCGCCTTTGCGCCAGTTCTGCTGAACATTTTGTGTTTCCGGTCTTTCAACCAGGGCCTGCAGTCCTTGTTCAGTGGTCGGATAGGTGCCGTTGTCCAGTTTGTAAAGTTTCAGGGCGGTTTCAAGGCCCTCAATCTGAACCCTGGTCTGCACTTCCTTGGCCTGTTCGGTGCGTCCCATCAGTTTCGGTCCGATGTACATGGCAAGGATGCCCAGAATGATCACGACCACCATCAACTCGATCAGCGAAAATCCGCGGTTGCCGCGTAACGTGCGTGGTATTCTTAAAACCATTCACCCTCCCGTAAATAAAAATAAAAACATCAAGTTTTCAAATTTAAAATTTCAAACGCTCGGTTTCAGGAAAAATTTTTCTGCACATCGGGTGTCATCGCACCAGGGTGCTCATTTCGAAGATTGGCAGACAGATCGACAGAACGATAAAGCCGACGATGACACCCATGATCAGAATCAGGATTGGGGCCAGCAAAGAGGTCATGCTCATTATACTCGATTCCGCCTCGCTGTCAAAAACATCTGCCATTTTGTTGAGCATCGATTCCAGGGTGGCGCTCTGCTCGCCGACCTGAATCATCTGAACCGTCAAATCCGGAAATACGCGGGTCGCTGAGAGCGATTTTGCCAGTCCCTGTCCTTGTCCCACTTCCCTGGCCGCGATTTCGACGGCTTCGGATATCATAACATTGCCGGCAATGTTTTTGGCAATGTCCATGGCCTGCAACATGGACACACCGTTGGCAAGCAATGAGCCCAGAGTGCGAGAAAACCGGGCGACCGCCAGTTTCTGAGTCAACGGACCGACCAACGGCAGTGTGAGCAGCATCTTGTCGATCAGCGCGCGCCCCTTTTCTGTCTTTTTGAATTGTCTAAAAAATATCAGAAATGAAATAATGACCATCACAAGGACCCACCAGTACGATTTGAACAGGTCGCTGGTGCCGATCAGAAACAGCGTCGGAGCCGGCAGCGCCTGGTTGACGTCGGCGAAAATGGCGGTGATGGAAGGAACGATATACACCAACAGCAGGACGAGGATGAGGGTCCCCATCACCGTCATGAGAGCCGGGTAGGCCAAGGCCGACTGAATGCGATTTTTCAGCTTCTGTTGTTTCTCCATGATATCGGCCAATTTATCCAAAACGATTTCGAGCGTGCCCGAGCTTTCGCCGGCACGCACCATATTCTTGTACAGCGGTGAGAAGGTTTCCGGATAGACCGAGATCGCGCCGGCGAAGCTGTTGCCCTCGACGATTGAATCCTTGATGTGCGCCAGAACCTTGTTGAAAGCGTAGGACTTGATCTGAGGCAGGAGGGCTTCGAGAGCGGAGACCAGGGGGAACCCCGCCCCGACCAGGGTGGCCAGTTGTCGGGTCATAAGGGTGACGTCGCGTTGGCGCACACGGGTGAATAGACCCCGGCTGAAAAGACCTTTGGATGCCTTTTGCCTCTGGTCATCGGATGCTTCTTTGATTTGAACGGGAAATCGGTTCGATCCCCGCAGCTTTTGCCGCGCGGCGGCGACGCTATCCGCATCGATGATGCCCGAGATGTTCTTGCCCCTTTGGTCCAGCGCTACGTATTCAAATACCGGCATATCGGCAATGCTGCCTTTCTAAAAACTCGACTTGATCCGTCTCCGTCAAGAATCCCTTTTCCTTCAAAAGAACATGCAAATTTAATGCCACTACATAGATATTAGAAGCGGAAAATACGCGACGGAATTTCTATCACTAAAGTTAATAATTATTATAGCTTCACGGCCTTTTCAACCAAAATCTCGTAATCGGGCCGGTCTTTCAGTTGCCATTTCATGCAAGACGCTTCAGAACAGCAGTTCTCGGCCGTTTGCACGAGTGCGGCCTGAATTGGGGGTGGGGAGACGGTTAACGGAACAAATCGATCCGCCGGCGGTGCATCGAAGGAATTCATCGGATGATAAAACAGTGAATGGGCAAGAGTCAGGTTGGGTTTTATTCAGCTTGCTGCCCCGCGGGTTGACCTTTTTGAGGTGCTCCGCCTTCGGCTGTTGACTCATTCTGTGCGCCGCTCTCGGCGCCGTCGGTTTTGGTTTCACCATCACCTTCACCTTCACCTTTAGCGGCTGATTCCTGCGTCTGTTGTTCTTGATCGGCCGGTGCCGTTTCAGCCGACTCTTCAGTTGCGGGGCTTCCTTCCGGTTCGGGTTCCTCGGAGACCGACGGATTTTCATCCGGCAAAGGGGGCGGTTGCGGTAAGGGCGGTGGTTGTGCATAGGAGGGTTGCCACGCGGGCCGACCGGTGGCGCTGCCGGGTTCGGCTTTTCCAAAAACCACGATTTTGACCTGCTCATTCGAACCGTAAATGACCACGTTGTTCAAGTTCACTAAGATGCGCTTCAATGCCTTGTCCAGAGGGGCTTTATCGAGGGTCACACTGACGGGTATGTCCTTCCACTGCTCATCGATCTTGAATTTAAGGTCGGTGGCCGCTTCGATTTTTTCCAACACCTCGCCCAGGGGCATTTTTTGTACGCTCATTGTTATGAGACTGTCATTTCCCGAAAGGCTTTTCACGGATGAGGCGGAAGCCGCTCTGACGGGCGAAAACAGTGCGGCGAGCAGAAGTATCGCGCCGGCGGCTGTCAAGCAAAGGATTCGAAAACGGTGTTTCATTGCGCATCACCGAACGGTTGTGAATGGGGAATTGGCAGCGGCCCCAAAAAAGGATGTTCCCCGGTTAAACTGCAAACGATGAACATATGATCCGGTCATTAGGCCGCAACTATTTAGTTTCCGTCCATAAATTGCCCTTTTCCGCAATTCCCCGCCTGCTTCGGGACAGGTCGGCGTCAATCTGCGAAATAGCTTGTGCGGCGTACACGAGCACGCCTCCGCGCAATTTCTTGATTTCCTTGAACTTGCAGAAAATTGCACATTTCTGGATCGGAAACTGACCAGTGCCCTTAAAGAAGCCGTGGATGGACACTATTTCTATTGCACAGTTAGAGATCCCACATTTAATCGCAATCCGTCCGACGGTCAAGCAGACTTTTTCTGGTTATCTATTTAGTGTCCATCCACGATCTTTTTAGGCACTGTTGAGTGTCCTATTCATAAATAGTGACGGTGTTGGTATCGGAATTTGGGGGTTCGGCGTCTGTGATATAGTAGCTCACCGTTAATGAGGCTTCGACGCGAACCTGTCCGGCTTGCACGGGCGTTGCCGAGGCTCTTGCAGAGAAAACGGGGCCGGAGTCCATTTGCGGGCGCACAAGGTTGATGCCCGCCTCGGATATCTGCTTGATGCCGACAATCTCGACTCCTATGGCCCTGGCAATGGCAATCGCTTTGGCATCGGCTTCCTCGGTGGCAAGGCGCAAGGCTTGTGCGCGGAATTCACCGTCATCTTTTAGGTCGAATGAAAGCCCCTCAATTCGGTTGGCGCCGGCGTTGAGGCCGGCATCGATCACACCTCCAAGGCTCTCCAGTTTTTCGATTTGAACTCTGATGATGTTGCTGGCGCGGTACCCGCGGATAACCGGCTGGGTGGTCTGTCCCTGAGGTTCCGGCCGCTGATTTCCATAGACGGGGTAAATGGATAAATCGATGGTCGCAATGTTTTTATCGGCAACCCCTAACGATTTGACATCTTTTATAATGTTTTGCACGATCTGGTTGACTTGGCTCTGCGCCTCGGATGCTTTTGGCGCCTGAGCGACGGCGCCCAGCCTCAGGATCGCCCGGTCCGGGGCAACAGATATCTCTCCGCGCCCGCCAACGGTCAATGTCGATGGCTCCGTCACCGTATATTCGTTGCCGTCAAGGGGCTCGGCCTGCGCGCCGGCCCATATTCCGGCACAAAGCAGGGTAACCACCAAACAAAGGGAGACTTTTCGTTTCATATCGCGCATCCTGGAATTTTTTTGGGAGATCATGTCATTGAACTGGTGCCCATCCGCGGTTTTATAAAGGGCACTGATCAGTTTCCGATCCAGAAAAGTGCAATTTTTCGCAAATTCAAGGAAATCAGCGGCATTGCGCGGAGGCGTACTTTTGTACGCCGCGCAAGTGATTCCAGACCTGTCACGCACAAGGCGTGATTGACGCCGACCTGTCCCGAAGCAGGCGGGGAATTGCGGAAAAGGGCCATTTATGGACGGAAACCAACTGGTCACACACGGCCACCTGCATCAATCTATCAGAAATTGAAACGACGCGCAAAAGCTCTTTTGTCAATACCCACTCAAAATCCGAATGAATGTGCCCATCGGTTTTCAATCAGCCGATTCATCGCAGGGGTTTGAGCAGGACGAGTAGATCCTGTCCGCCGGCCCCGCAGTCGATATAATCCAGCAGTTGAAACACGGCGCCGAACACGGCCACGACTTCCGATCGGAGCTGAAAAACGTCGCAGGAGCCGGCGCGCTGCGTCGCCAAAGAGGCCTTGTCGTCGGAAGCGCTAAGGACGAGGTGCCCCTCCTTCTGCAGTCTCTTCCGATCTTCTGTACCTAGCATGGCTTCCTCATAGCTGTGTCCCAGCATGGTACAGAGGAATATGCCCCCGGGCCGCATTACGCGGTAAAGTTCCTCGAGCCACGGCCGCTGCTGATCCAATGGAATGTGGGTGAAGACCGACGATCCTATGATGAGATCGACGGAGGCCGCTTCCAAGAATGCCAAGGGCGGCTTGAGATCATTTTGATAAAACTCGATTCCCGGCAGGTGTTCCCGGCACCATTTTACACAATCGCCATTAACGTCGGAACCGACAAGGCGGATGCCTTGAATGCAGCGCAGGTGGCGCAGAAGCCGCGCCGAACCGCAACCGAGCTCGAAGGTGGTTCCTACCGTCCGGATATTGAAGGACACCGCATCCAGCGCATGGATAAACTCGCGCATCTGTTCGAAGCCGGTGCGGAGGTAGAAGTCCGGGTTCAGCCACTTTTCGACCTCGGCTTCCGTCATTCCCGCAGTGGTCCGAAGGAGATTTGCCGGAGCCGGTGGCCCTGGGTCCAGGGTCTGGAAACTCCGGGGCAACCGTCCGCGCAACTCGTCGAAGAACCGGCGCTGCGCCAACTTGCGACGTCCGCGCTCGCCAGATACGCGTCGCCCGATCAAATCGGCCAATCGGTCCAGCATCGGTAAGCGGTTCATCCTTAAAAAACCTTTCATTATAATCCCTATAATCCCTCAATCCCTCAATTTTTTATTGCAATCAATTTAAACCCGCTTTGCGGAGTCCCGCTACAATCTTCTCACGATGGGCGGGATTTTGATATGCTTGTCCATAAAAATCGAGTTTGAAAAAGGGTGAAATACGCAATATTTCGGCCTTCTCAGCCTCGGCTAAATCCATTTGACCGGTTTGCCCATAGATTGACGCTAAGAGAATGTGGCAACCTAAGAAAGTCGGCCATTTGGTTGCCGCCTGCTTTAACCAATGAATCGCCTGGTCGTCATCTCCATTGAGATAATGCGCAATGCCGATATTCATATACACCCCTGCAGAGAGATAAGGATCAAATTCCAATACCTTATTGTACCACTCGAGCGATTCAGCGGGTTGACCGGCATATAGCAGCACGGCGCCCATATGCCGATAGCTGATCCAGTCGTTCGGGTTCAGATCAATGGCCTTTTGAAGTTCGCTCTTGGCGAGATCATACTCTCCGAACCGCATGTAGATATAGCCCAATTCACCGTGGGCGCTGGCGCTGGAATCGTCCAATTGGACCGCTTTTTTTGCCAGATCGAGTGCCTCCTGGAGTGCAGCATTGGGAAATTCAGTGTAACCGTAGTTGACAGCCCATGTTCTTACTTTGGCCAGGCCTACATATGCAGCGGCGTAATTTGGGTCGAGCTCTATCGCTTTTTGAAATAATTTTCGCGCTTCAATATTGCCAGCGCGGGTCCGTTGATAGAAATGATGATAGGCCTGCAGGTAATAATCGTAGGCTTCTAAGCTGCCCGTGCTTTTGCTGATGGCCAGGGCCCGTTCAGTCTGATCCACCTTTACGGCCAGCTTTCTGACAGTCGTTTCTATGATTTCATCCTGCAGTTCGAAGATGTCCCCGATTTGACGGTCAAATCGCTGGGCCCAAATATGATTCCCGCTGGCGGTATCGATGAGCTGTGCATTAATGCGAACGTGGTCACCCGCTTTTTGAACGCTGCCCTCGAGAATGTACTTCACATTCAGTTCGTCCCCCAACTCCTTGATATTCGGTGTCTTCCCTTTGTATTTAAAAACGGTCGTGCTGGCCGTTACGGCCAGCTCTCGGAACCTGGACAGATCGGTAATGATATCATTGGTCATACCGTCGCTGAAATATTCTTGATCGACATCATTGCTCAGGTTGGCAAAGGGTAGGACGGCGATGGAAGGCTTGGCAGGGGACAGATTTTCAAGCGGCCTAGCGACACCATCACGTGGCAGATGAGAAGTCGGGGTGGGCTGATATTTCATAAACAGCGCGCCGCTGCCGAGTATAATGATCGCCACTGCCGCTGCGACCAGCGGTGTTTTTTTCGATTTTCGTTGCACGGGTGCTTTGAG
>JBATHN010000121.1:0-4732 GCA_049666885.1 Desulfobacterales bacterium | reverse complement strand
TATTGCAGGGCGTGCGGGAAAAGTGTTTCGAAGGTGCGTCGCGGCACCGGAGATGAAACGGATAGCTCGCGCTTGCGCGTCGGAGACGTAATGACGACTTCAGTGCAAGCCTGCAAAACGGAAGATACCCTGGCCGAGGTGATCGAGGAACTCACGACCCACCGCTGTGGGGCGGTCCTCATTCGGAACCCTGCCGGTCATGCCGCCGGCGTCATTTCGAAAACCGACCTGGCAATCGCTTACAAACACGGAGAAAAAACCGGCGCACCGGCCAAGCTCATTATGCGGCGCCCGGTTCTGAGCTGTGACGCAAACGATTTCCTTTCCCTGGCACTGCAGCAGATGCTGCTAAAAGACGTCCAACGGCTCTTCATTTACAAAGAGGACCCTGCCCGCATCATTGGCGTCTTGTCACTTTCCGATTCGGCCCGTTTCCGTTCGGGTTCCTGCCGCGCCTGCACCTCCGGCCGCCTGATCGCCGGCGATTAAGTTGAGCCCGTAGGGCCGTTGAGCCCGTTGAGCCGGTTGAACCCTTTAGACCCGTGTTTCGGTTATTCTATCCGCTCTGTTTATTCAAAGTTGCTGCTCGATATTATTGCCGTAATTTCTCTTTTTTTTTCTGATTGAAACACCTTCGTTGCCAATCTATCGAATTTTAAAATGATTCATTCCACTCAAGTAATTCAACGGTCCATACCGGCTCAACCTAGTTTCCTTGCAGATCAACGGCCAGTTGCACGAGTTTTTCCACCTGGTCATCCGGAACCCTACCCCGGATGATAGCCCGGCAGACGTGCTTTTTATCCAGCAGAACGACGTTGGCCGTGTCTTTCTGAAGGCCCCAGGCTTTACGCAGTGAAGCGTCGTAGTCGAACAGGATGGTGGTGTTGTACTTCTTGGCTTTTGCTCCCGCAATGGCCCGAATGGCAAAGTTGGGCTTCCAGGTGGCCGCACAGTCGGCAATGCCGATACCTTTGTAATTTTCATTCGTCAAACGGCCGTCGTCCTTGGCCTTTTTCATTGCATCCGTGAAGTGATCGTTCAGATCCGACACGTCGGGGTCGACGTAATTGATCAAGAGCACTCTCCCCTCCCAACTCGCCATGCTGTAGATTTTGCCTTCCGCGTCTTTAAAAGACCAGTCGGATGCCTGCATTCCGACCTGCAACTCCTCGGCAAACACCGGAACAGACCCTAACAATACTGCGAGAACGGCCACTGCAAAGATTGTCTTCACGCTATCTCTCCTTTGTCGGTTTAGCCCATTGTGCCCGTTGAGCCGTTTTAGCCGGTCTGCCCGTTTGCCGGTTGGACTCTGCATTCCATTCAGGTGAAATGGCTGCTTTTCAGCCTGGTTGTGGAATATGTTTATGAACCCTTAAAATGACAAACTTTCGTGTGTAATCTATTGAACTTCGATTTATTTCAACCAATTTAATGAACTTAACGGGCTCAACCGACTCAACCGGCTTAACGGGCTCAACGGGCCAAACCGGCTCAACCGCTTCACACCTCCAAGCTACCAACCAAGTCGGTCAATCGAGTGATACCGTTTTCTTGGAGGTAATCTGAAATGCCGGCCAGGATGTCCATTGTCGCACGGGGGTTGACAAAATTGGCCGTTCCTACTTGGACCGCCGATGCACCGGCTATAATGAACTCCAGTGCATCCCGCGCGGTAGTGATCCCGCCGATCCCGATAACGGGGACCTCGACCGCCCGACAAACCTGCCAGACCATGCGTAGGGCGACGGGTTTGATTGCCGGCCCGGAGAGCCCGCCGGTGACGTTGGCCAGCACCGGACGCCGCCTCACCACGTCGATGGCCATCCCGGTGATGGTATTGATTAGAGAGAGGGCATCGGCGCCTTCCGCCACCGCCCGGCCAGCGATGGCGGTGATGTCGGTGACGTTCGGCGAAAGCTTGACGATCAGGGTCTTGGATGTCTTTTTTCTGACGGTGCCCACTACCCGGCCGGCCGCATCGGGGTCCACGCCGAAGGCCACGCCGCCGGCCTTCACATTTGGACACGAAATATTGACCTCGACGCCCGCAACCGCATCTATTGCCTCGACCCGCTCTGCCAGGGCGGCGTATTCCTCGACGGTCTTGCCGTAGATATTGACGAAGATCGGTGGCGACAATTTCTGCAAAAACGGCAGTTTTTCGGCTATGAACGTCTCGATGCCGACGTTTTCGAGACCGATGGCATTGAGCATGCCGCAGGCGGTTTCGACGATGCGCGGCGGCCGGTTGCCCATGCTGGGCGTCAGAGAAAGCCCCTTGACGATGATCCCGCCGAGTCGATTCAAGTCGACATAGGTTTCAAACTCCCTGGCATAACCGAACGTACCGGAGGCGGTCATCACGGGATTACGAAGGCGGATACCGCCGATATCAACTGACAGGTCAGTTCGGGGGGTCATATCAATAGTATTCAAATGTCAAATGTTTGATAAATTCAACCGGTCGTTATCGAATCGGATTTCAAAACCGCTTTAATTCGTGCTTCCAGATTTATGAGATAGGCCGGCTCCGGTTGCTTGGGCCCGGGGTTGAGATCGTACTCGTAAGCCCTTATCCGCTGCTTGATGCGGTCCACATCCTCGTCTTCCTCTCTTGCGTAGGCCGACACCAGATTGAAAAAGTCGATACAGGCCGCCTGGGCTCTTTGCAAGTAAGCGGAGGCATCTTCAGCGCTGTAGACGAAGATATGGCCGGGACAAAGCACGTCGGGCGCCAACGCCTTGAGTTGCCGCAACGATGCCAGATAGCAGTCGTAATCTGCCAGGCAGTCGGTCACGATGTAACCGGTCTGGTCGGGCTGACCGGCGGCTTCGGAAGAAAGCAGAATATTTTTGTCCGAAATTCGGTAACTCAGGCAATCCCACGTGTGCCCCGGGCTCGCAATCACCTCGACACAGCAGCCGTTAGCGATCTCGATTCGATCCCCTTCCTGAACGAATCGATCGATGCCGAACGGTTCAAAATGTGCGCAGGGTGTGCCCTTCATGCCGATTTGCACCACCAGATCCTCGGCCGCGAGGTTCAGGTAGCGAATCCGCTCGACGGCGCTCGGCCGTTTCAGGATCTCACCGGCCTTGTGAGAGGCCACCACCTCCATCCGGGGATAGCGTCTTTTGAATGCGGCAACGGCACCGCAGTGATCGAAATGGGCATGGGTGAGGAAACAAAAAGCCGGCGCTCGGCTCCCCAATATTTTTTCGATTTCGGTCGTATAAAGCTCGCCCAAAAGGGTGAAACCGGCATCGAAGATCACCGGTTGCGGGCCGTCCAGCAGGTAGACCGGTACGGCCGGATGTCCCACCACGAAAAAATCATCACAAATTTTGCCGGTATGAGAAAAAACCATATGTCCCTCGCCGCTGTTCGAGACTTCAGCACCATACACAAAATTGAGGTCGAAAACAACGAGGATCGATCGGATTTACGCTGCAAGAGGAGACAGTTACCGCAAAGGGCTAAGTGACCCTATTCGTAAATACGGTGGCATTCAATGACCGATGCATCGGGCCGCGCCTTGCGCTGCGGGCGCCTCTGTCATCTCGGTGCGTCACCATATTTACGAACAGAACCACTTCGGAGAGAGGCTGCACGGGAATCCTACCGGCTCCCGTCTATTGAGGTGACCCGAAACGGTCCTAACAGTCGGAGAACAGGCAGCACCGGTTACGCCCATCCGCCTTGGCGCGGTACAGCGCCGAATCGGCTTTCTTGATCAGGTCCGCATTGGACGAATCGGTTTTGGGGGAATAGGCCGAAATACCGATGCTCATGGTGACGTAGATGGCTTGTTCGCCATAATTGAAGCACGACGAGGCCAACTTCTCACGCAGGCGTTCGGCCAATATGAAGGCGCCCTCCTGTGGCGTTTCCGGCAGCAGGACGGCAAATTCCTCGCCCCCGTAGCGGGCGGCGACGTCGGATTTGCGCAACGACTTCTTCAGCAATTCGGCCGTTTCCCTCAGGACGTAGTCACCGGCGAGATGGCCCATGGTATCGTTAACCTTCTTGAAATGATCCAGGTCCACCATGAGCAGGGTGAGCGGAAATTTATAGCGCTTAGCCCGGTACATTTCTTCGTCCAGGACTTCCTGGAACCTCTGGTAATTGGTCAACTTGGTCAATCCGTCGTGGGTGGCGCGCTCGTTCAGTATTTCGATGCGTTTGTTTTGCTCTATCAGACGGCTTAAAAAATCGGCTGACAGATGGATCAGTTCTTTTCGAGCGGTTTCGATCATTTCGATATAGCGGGTTTCCGAATCGATCTTGATTTCGAAAACCGGGAATACAGCCTCCGTGAGTTCGCCCACTTCCGCCAGAAGCGGCTCCAACTGGAAGTGCTCCTCGAATTCATATTCCTTGGCAAAATGCTCGATCAGGCCGAGTTGGTAGGCCTTGTCGGGCAGGTTGACGAAATCGACCAACAGGGAGGTGAGGTGCAGGATGCGCGTCATCTGTGTGATTTCCGGGCTGGCGCCCTTGAGTTCCACAGGTAAATGATGGTGCCGCATCGGCTTGTAAAAGGAGTCCGGCAGTCCCCACTTTTTCACCAGGAGACTGCCGATTTCCATGTGTGTAAATCCCAGAACCTGTTGCTCGGCATCTTGGTAAGAGGACTGGTTTTTGCGTTTTTCCGTCAAAACGAGGCTGTATTGATCGGGCATGCACTGACTCAAGGTGAGAATGCCGATATTATGCAGCAGCCCC
>JBATHN010000120.1:0-3328 GCA_049666885.1 Desulfobacterales bacterium | reverse complement strand
TCGGGATCACTGCCGGGGCGTCGACGCCCAACTGGATCATCAAGCGCGTCTACAAGGCGTTGGAAGCCCTGCGGTACAAACGGGCCCGCGGATGGCGACGGGGTCTCTTTGTCCTGCAACGCACGCTACTCCTCACCAATGTTTATGTTTCCGTCGGAGCGGGGTGCCTGTGCTATGCCTGCACCCGGTTGCTCGGTATCCGACCCGCCCTGCCATTCGTCGCCATCGCCGTTCTATATGTGCAGTCCATGCACATTCTCAACCACCTGACCGGTCGTCAATCCGATCAATACAACGATCCTGAGCGCGCATCGTTCTACGTCCGGCACAGGTTTTTTCTCTCTTTGCTGGCCGTTGTCGCCGGCGGAGCCGGCCTCCAGTTGGCGTATACACTGGGGATTCAACCTTTTCTGATCCTGCTGCTGATGAGCCTTCTCGGTCTCACCTACAATCTGCAAGTCATACCGCGGGGATTGACCGCAGGCCGGTATCTCCGGCTGCGGGATGTGCCCGGATCCAAAACTCTTCTAATTGCAGCGGCATGGGGTGTGGTGACGTCGCTTCTCCCCTCTCTTTTCAATTCGAATCTGCCGAAACTGGAAATGGTTCTCGTCTTCCTGTGGTCGACCGGTCTGGTGTTCGTCCGGACCGCATTTTTCGATACCCTGGATATGCAGGGGGACCGCATCGTAGGCAAGGAAACAATTCCGATTCTATTGGGCGAGAAACGATCTCTGAGACTGCTGAAATCGATTCTGTTGATTCTGCTGGCCGTTCTACCGGTCGCCGCTCTTGCAGCTCTTGTCCCCAGCCTGGGCTATGCCCTCTGTGCCTGCCCGCTGTTTATCGCCGGGGTGCTTCTGGCCTACGAACGCGGCGTCATGATTCCGGGCATAAGGCTGGAATTTTTACTGGAAACGAACTTTATCCTTGCCGGCATCATTACCCTGGTCTGGGCCGGTTTGGCAGGTTGAGTCCGTTTAGCCGGCTTGTCCCGCATGGCGGAATTGAAGGATGCCATTCATTTTATTGGATGAAAGCCCTAAAAAGCATCAGGGTCGCCACGAGTTACGGCCTGCTGGTTACGGGTTGCGGGTTCTCAAGTTTCGAATTTCTAATTTCAAGTTTCTACAAGCCTCAGCGGCGTTTTTTTTTCCTGCTTACGGTGGGCTCGCCGCCGGTCAACAGTCTGCGGATGTTGTCCTTGTGGCGCAGGAAGATCAGTGCAGCCATCAGCACGGCACAGCCGCACAAAACAGGCGAGCGCAAACTCCACCAGACCGCAGCCGGCAAGACGGTCGCGGCGGATAGAGAACCGGCCGATACCCGCCCGGACCAACAGAGGATCAGGAGAAAAGCGATCAGGGCCGCAAAAACTGACAACGGTGAAATCACGAGGAAACAGCCCGCAGCCGTTGCAACCCCCTTGCCCCCACCCTTCAGCTTGAGGTAAAGCGGAAAAAGGTGCCCGGTAAAAGCGGCCAGGGCCACGACGGAAACGAAAAGTGCTTGCCGAATCGGATCGAGTCCGGTAACGTTTGCGGCCAGGTACACCGGAACGGCGCCTTTGAGCAGATCGCCGGCCAGGGTCAAAAGCCCCAGCGGCGTACCGGCCAAGCGTCGCACGTTGGTCGCCCCGATGTTCCCGCTGCCCTGCCGGCGGATGTCGACCGATGTGAACATGCGGGTCAGGACCAGCCCCCACGGCACCGACCCCAGCAGGTAAGCCAGTATCGGAAGGCCGATCAGGAATGTTGATGTGGGGTGAAACATAGCGCGTGCCTATCCACGAATTTGCCGGTTGGTTTATCTATGGGTGGAAACCATTTCAGGAAAAAGGTCACAATGCTGCGGTGTTGTCTATAATTTTATCAGAGTCGAAAAAAATATCCGGTTTTAGAACATATACCCAGGCAATAACCGATTCCACAAACGGCAGAAATTCGAGCTGGTGAATTTATTGGACCCCGTAAAGCTGCCTATCGAAGATGTCCTGGATCTGCATACGTTTTCCCCGCGGGACGTGCCGGAACTGCTGGAAGATTATTTCGACGAATGTCTTAAAGCCGGCATCCTTTCGGTGCGGCTGATACACGGGAAGGGCAGCGGGATACTGAAAAAAAGAGTGCGCTCTCTCTTAAAGAGCAATCCCATGGTCGCCGCGTTTAAAGACGCGCCACTGGAAGCCGGCGGTTGGGGCGCCACTCTGGTCGAACTGCAACATAAACCGGCCCGCCGTTCATAAACGGCCGTGCCTCGCAAATGTCGTGAGCACCAACCAGGCCTTGGCATCGAATTTCAGTTCGGAGTCTGCGCATAGCCGGCCGACTTCAGCGGCAGAGGCCAAAATCACCTCGATCTGTTCGATACCTTCGTTACCGGCCGCGGACGGTTCCCCGTCGCATTCCACATAGACCATGGCAACCGACTCATCGGTCATACCGGCCGAGGAGTAAACGGGTGGACTGATGGTGAGAAACCGAGTGACCGTCAACCCGGTTTCTTCGTGCAACTCGCGCCGCGCCGCCGCTTCCGCTGTTTCGCCGTCGTCCACCAGACCGGCTGGAAACCCGTATTCATCTCCGTCCAATGACACCCGGTATTCGCGGGTAATCACAATCTTGTCCCGACCGGTGTGAAACGGCACTATCACCACCGCATCCGGCTTGTCGAAGCGTCCCGTAGTGCATTTCGGCTCTTTGCGGCGGGAAGCGACCTGCCATTTTCGATCGTTCCCGACGGGATCGACGACCTCGATGTTAAACAGGTTGAGCCACTTTAGATCCGTCAACTTGACCGCATTTTTGATGCGTATCGATTTCTTTGCAGACGTTTTCATGCTGATCCGGTAGAATTCTATCCGATAGCGGCGGCGGGCTTGAAAGAGACCGCACCATCAATAAAAGGAGGCCTTTTTCTCAACGTCAAGCCGATACATCCGTGACGGCCGGATAACTGCCAAGAACCTTCATGGAAATGGTCAGGGCCTCCATTTGTCTGAGAACCTCGTCCACTTTTTCATCTTTGCCCGAACCGATGAAATCGAGAAAAAAACAGTAGTTGCTCGGATCCGACCGCAGCGGCATCGAAGCGATGCGGGTCAGGTTGATCTGTGACTCGGCAAAAAGCCGTAGTACCGCATACAGCCGTCCGGCCTCGTGGGGAGTAGCAAAGATAATCGATGTTTTATCGCCGCCCTGCTCATATGGCACCCTGGACAACAGCAGAAACCGTGTCGTGTTGGAGGGACCGTCCTCGATCCCGTCAGCGATAATTTCGAGGTCGTAGAGCTCGGCGCAGAGTGCGCTGGCGATGGCGGCAGCGGCCC
>JBATHN010000119.1:0-3541 GCA_049666885.1 Desulfobacterales bacterium | reverse complement strand
GTGGAACTCATTTACGCCGATGCAATGACCGGTGAATGGGACCAGGCGTTGAATAATACCCGGCTCTTCCTGGAGATACCAGGTCGTGAAAATCGGGGCCGGTTGAGTGTCGGCTTGCTGGAACCTGAACTCCTGCGCATGGCAGGACACGATGACGAGTCGGCGGCACGGCTCACGGCGTTCATCTCTCGGACAAGTGACAACTGGTATCGTGACCTTGCCGGGTGTCTACAGGGCCAACTCGGCAGAGATGCCCTGACGAAAGCGGCTGCGGAAAATCCGGCTTACATCCTCACGGCGCACATGGCCCTCGGTTTGTGGGCCGAAGGAGAGGGTAACAAAGATCCGGCCATTGCCCATTATCGCGAGGCTCTCTCATCCTACATGGACGAGCTGCCCGAATATAAGTTCGCCTTGGAGCGCATCCGATTTCTTCGACAGCGAGATGAATGATGGACCGCTGCCGCTCTTGCGGCCGACGCGCATTAAAATGACTTTTAAAATGACGATTGCAAGGGCGCTTTATGCAGATCACTCAACTCAATCTATCCGATGACATCATCGATCTCGGTGTCGGGCAGCCGGATCCATCTCTGCTGCCGTTGGCCCTCCTCAGCCAGGCAGCAAATCATCGACTGACACAGCCGGATGCCTCACTCCTGCAGTACGGTATGGAACAGGGCAACGAATATTTTCGCCGGTCACTGGCCCAATTTCTCAGCGACGGTTATGGGGTATCTGTGGACCCCGACCGGCTGTTTATCACCGCCGGAGCTACCAGCGGCCTGGATCTGGTCTGCGCTCGTCTCACGAACCCGGGGGATACCGTCTTCGTCGAGGAACCCACCTATTTTCTGGCCTTGCGTCTGTTTGCCGATCGCCGGTTGAATGTCGTCGGTCTTCCGACCGATGAAAACGGTCTGGTCGTCGGGGCCCTGGAAGAAAAACTGGCTGAAATCCGGCCGGCTTTTCTTTACACCGTTCCCACTTTTCACAACCCTTCCGGGGTTACCTTGACGGCATCTCGTCGGGAGCATTTGGTCCGTCTGAGTGAACAACATGGCTTTTATGTTGTCGCCGACGAAGTCTACCATCTGCTGGCCTATACCACCGATCCCCCGCCACCCATGGTGAGCTACGATGCGAGCGGAACCGTAATTTCACTGGGTTCTTTTTCCAAGATCCTGGCCCCCGGACTGCGGCTGGGCTGGATCCAAACCGCTCCGGATCTCATCCGCCGCATGACCCGCAGCGGGCTGCTGTTGAGCGGGGGCGGTATGAATCCGTTTACATCGGCTATCGTACAGAGCGCCGTCGAACTCGGGCTGCAGCGGGAACACCTGGATCGACTGATCGGTATTTACCGCCAACGGGCATCCGACCTGAAAGCTGCCCTGAATGAGACGCTTTCGACTTCGACGACTTTTATCGCTCCCGGCGGCGGATTCTTTTTCTGGCTAAGGCTGCCCCAAGATCTGGACGCCGCCGCGGTGCGCGAAACAGCCAAAAGAAACGGGGTCAATTTTCAACCGGGCGTCAATTTTTCCGCCAGCGGGGAACTGCACAACTGCATGCGGCTTTGTTTTGTCTATTACGACAGTGACCGGTTGCGCGAGGGTGTAAGGCGTCTGGCTGCGGTAATCTCATGAAAAGCCTGCTGAATCGACCGTTTTCCAGACTCAAGCAGCGCTGATGACAACTGACCGATAAATCGGGTCGTCAACCCTGACCGAGTATGAATAAAAGGGAACCCGATGGTAAAAGCAATAGAAATTATTTTAGATCTATGGCACCTTCGCCTTTGTCTCAATGAGGGTCTCATGTTTCGTAAAATGGCTAAAAAGGGAAAAAGAAAATGCGGATCGTCTTTGCTCGATTTATTTTATTTGCCACGCTGATAGTAACGGCCGCCTGGCTCTCGACCGGCTGCCAGTCGATGTACTACAACACCATGGAGAAATTCGGCTACCAGAAACGCGAGATTCTCGTTGACCGGGTGAAGGAAGCGCGTGATGAGGAAAAAGAAACAGCGCAACAGTTCGCATCGGCGCTCGAGAAATTCAGCGCCGTCATCAACTTCAAGGGCGGTGAACTGGAAGAAAAATACGAGAAGCTCAAGGCGGAGTTCGAGCGCTGCGAATCGAGAGCCGACGCCGTCAAAAAGCGGATTGCCGCGGTTGAAAATGTGGGGGAAGCCCTTTTCGAGGAGTGGGAAGCCGAGCTGAAGCAGTACACAAACGCCAACCTGCGCCGCACCAGCCGGCAAAAACTCGTCGATACCCGACGGCAGTATGATCGGCTCATCCGTTCGATGAAGCGGGCCGAAGCCAAAATAGACCCTGTTCTTGCGGTATTCCGCGACCAGGTCCTCTTCCTGAAACACAACCTGAACGCCAGAGCAATCGCATCCATTCAGAACGAACTGGTATCCGTGGAAACCGATGTCGCTGCCCTGATCCGGGAAATGGAAGCGTCCATCAGTGAAGCCGACGGGTTCATAAAGACGATGGCAAGCTCAAATTAAGGCAAATTGGGATGGAAACCCGATATTGGAAACAACCCTGAAGACGATGATCATTGAATGGGTTCGGAAAGCCAACTTTGAGTATCCAAACCCCGCAAAAATTAAAAAACCCAATGGCCAGACTTTAATTAATCGCTTCCAGCACCTACGACCAGTCCGGCACCAAACGCCCGCCGGCTTCCCTGCGATAGGGCAGCCACAGTAAGCCGAAAATGGCGAGCGTAATGTCGGTGCTCCGGGGGTTCACGCGCACCTCCTCTAAAGGCTCGCTCGCAGGGTCATAGGCGGCATCCAACTTGTCGATGTCGTTCTGCAGGCGTGTCTCAAGATCGGCAATTTTGTTGTTGACGGCCGCCATCGTTTCCTGCGCCCGGGCGACATCCATTTGCTCCTTGCTCAACCGCCCGGCAGACTTCATGGCCGTACCCATCCGGGTCACACTCCCTGAACTGACGGCTTTACGGCCAAGAAACGCCCCCAGGATGGCGGTTCCAAAGGAAATCACGCTCTCGATTTTTTTGGCCTTGGCCTGCTCCTGCTCGCGCGCCAACACTTGTTCGGCCCGCATCCGGCGGTCCTGGAGCACGGCATACTCTGCTGCGTATTTGCGGCGCAGATTTTCGACCGCAAGATCCCTCTGTTCGCGGGCCGCCTGAGTCAGACGCGCCCGGAAGGCGCCTTCGGTCTCGCCGGGAGAACTGGTCAGTCTAAACTTTTTAGACTGGAAGAGAATCAGGGGCCGGTTCTGGCGGACCCAGCGCAGCATGTCGTTGCACCATTTTTTGTAATCGGCAGACCGGTTGGCAGCGGCGGGCAGATCGGCAAACGCGGCACCGGGCAGAGGCGAACTGGCGACATCCCCGGGGGCCGCCCTTATCTCCAAGGCCTGGTCCCAGTCAACCGGCAGGGGTCCGTCTTCGATGGGAGCCGCCAGGGCAATGGCTTCGCTCACATCGATGCCGTAGCGTCGATTGCTGTAGTGGACATCGAGCCAGCCCCCCACCGCCGGAACATAAG
>JBATHN010000118.1:0-2413 GCA_049666885.1 Desulfobacterales bacterium | reverse complement strand
GCCTACAACTGCGGCGAAGGGCGGGTGCTGCGTGTCATCAGGGAGCAGAATGTCAACTATCTCGACAACTTCTGGGACCTTTACGAACGCCTGCCACGCGAAACAGCCCGTTACGTACCGCGGTTTCTGGCGACCCTCTACATCATCGAAAATAGTGACCGCTACGGCTTGAACGATATTCAGCTCGACTCCCCCAGCGAATACGAGGAAATTGAAATCACCCGGCAGGTCCATCTGAAAAACGTCGCCATCAGCATCGGCGCCACGGAAGTTCAGATGTCGGCTCTCAACCCCGAGCTGCGCTATAAAATTGCGCCGCCCGACAAATATCTGCTCAAGGTACCGGCCGGAACCGGTGACGTCCTGACGGCTAAACTGGACAGCATCCCCGAATCCAAACCCCCGACCCGTGCAGTTGTCTATCATCGCGTGCGTCGCGGAGAAACCCTGTCGACTATTGCCCGAAAATATCGTGTCCACGTGAAAAGCATCATGCGGGCCAACAACCTGAGACGCTCGAATTACATTGTTGCCGGACGTCTGTTGAAAATCCCCATGGCCGGATACCGGTATCAGGCAGCACGCACTTCAAACACCAAGGTGGCGGCAGCCGAGACGCACAGGGTGGTTCGTGGTGACAACCTCTGGAACATCGCCAAACGCTACGGTACTACCACCAAAAAAATTCAGGATATCAACAATCTTCGCTCCACCAAGCTCTATACCGGTCAGGTTCTCATGCTTCCCGGCAGCGACCAGAGCCGCACTGCAAAATCCTCCGCCGGCAGCAGCTACCGTGTCTACAGCGTCCAAGCCGGAGACAGCCCTTTTGCCATCGCACAGCAGCACAAAATGAACCTGAACCGGCTACTGGACATCAATCAGCTTTCCAGCGCCAGCAAAATTTTCCCGGGCCAGCAGCTTTACATCGAATAACGGGTATCACAGCCGCCAGTATCTCATTTTCTTCTCTGCGGCTTCGCCGGCACTGAATCCGCCTTTGACATCCAAAATCAACGGGTCATTGTCATTGCAGAGAGCCGCAATCTTTTTCATTCCCATTTTCCGGTACGCCGCGTGGATTACCGCGATGATCACCCCGTCGACACCGTCGATTTCTTCCAGCTCCTGCAACTCGAAGCCGTAATAGCGTCGGGCCTCATTCGGGTCTGCGAGCGGGTCGTGAACGATAACCCGGACACCGTAGTCGGCGAGTTCGGCAATGATGTCCACCACTTTTGTGTTTCTGAGATCGGGGACGTCCTCTTTGAAGGTCAGACCCAGGACCGCAATGGTGGACCCCTGGACCGGCTTGCCGGCGGAAATGAGCATCTTTACCGCTTTCTCCGCCACGTATTTGCCCATTCCGTCGTTGATTCTGCGACCGGCCAGTATCATTTCGGGGTGATACCCCAGTGACTCGGCTTTCACGGTCAGATAATAGGGATCGACCCCGATACAATGCCCCCCCACCAAACCGGGACGGAAAGGCAGAAAGTTCCATTTGGTTCCCGCCGCCTCGAGAACCTCGGTGGTGTCGATGCCGATTTTGTCGAAGATCATCGACAATTCATTCATCAGCGCAATGTTCAAGTCGCGCTGAGTGTTTTCGATGACCTTGGCGGCCTCGGCGACTTTAATTGAAGACGCCCGGTGAATACCGGCCGGCACGATCCGGCCATACACCTGGTAGAGAAGGTCGGTGGCCTGTTCGTCTGAGCCCGAAACGATTTTAACGATCCTGTCGATGGTGTGAACCCGATCGCCGGGGTTGATTCGTTCCGGAGAATACCCCACTGAAAAGTCCCTGCCGAAGGCATACCCCGAGCGCTCCTCGAGGATGGGGACGCATACCTCTTCGGTTGCACCGGGATAGACCGTCGACTCGAACACCACGCAGGCGCCTTTCACCAGGTGCTCACCGACTATTGTCGAAGCGCCGCGCAACGGATCCAGGTCCGGTATTCTGTAACGATCGATGGGCGTCGGAACCGCTACGATAACCAGTCGGCACTGCGACAAATTCTTGGGGTTGTCGGTAAAGTCGATCCGTACCTTTTTCAGCTCTGATTCCGTTACCTCGAGCGTTCGGTCTTTAGCGGCTGCCAGTTCATTGATACGCTGGGTTTTCAAATCGAAGCCGACGACATCGAAGTGCTTGGACAAGTGGACCGCCAGAGGCAGGCCGACATAACCGAGCCCGACCACGGCGATTTTATCGCGCCGGGAAACCAAATCGTCAAAATTTACCATAATTCAGAACTCCTCATAATCTCGATCCGATAATTGGCCGGGTGGCCCCGGGCTGTTACCAACTCGGGGCTCCCACAGATCCGGACATGCGCGACTCACGCATCCGGCTCCTCAAGTCATGGTTTCGCAACGCGACGTCAACACTGATGGATAACACGCG
>JBATHN010000117.1:0-3195 GCA_049666885.1 Desulfobacterales bacterium | reverse complement strand
AAAGTGGTGCATCGTGTTCTCTTTAGTGGTTAGCCGGTTGACCCGTTTGCCGGTTGGCCGGGTAGACGACAGCGCCTATCGGATTGACGCGAAACGGGATATATCGGCATACCGAAATTCCCTTTTTGATCTTCAGTAGCTAAAGTTGACAATGTTTGAATCCGCTCCCAACCCACCGTCACGCGCATAGCACGCGATTTTATAGGTGTATATGAATCCTTGCGCCAGAACACCGGTGTAGGCCATGGTACGTTTTAAAATATCGCCGGAAGCGTCTTTTTGAATCTGAAGGTCCGCTACCGGTGAAAAAGGTTCCGAGCAGTCCGGGCAATCCGTGTTGACCAGCGGCTGCTTGGCCATGTAGACAAAGCAGCCGACAGGAGCGGCCGCATCACCGTCTCTGGTTTCGGGAACCGACCATGACAAGGTGAGAGCTTGACCGTCCAATTCATAGCTCAGGTCCGTCACAGCCGGCGGCCGGTAGCGACGCGGCGGCACCGGCGGATCTTTTTTCCCGCAGCCGGACTGAAGCCCAACGAGGAGCACCGACAAGATGACCAGTCGGAGCCCGAAAACCAGCTTCCCTCTCATCTTGTTACCTGTGGTCCGGAAGACGTCACGGTTGTCCGAACCGCACCGATTCGAAGTGTATGAACAACTGCACTGCGATTTGCACAACCGGCTTTCTCCCCTGCCTGCCATCGATCCACGCCAATCCCGTTATGGTTCGAGGGCGACTCTGGCCGCCGCAATGGCTGCACGCACATTTTCCGTGGCGGTGCCGCCGGCCGACCGGCGCCGATCGATCATCGCCTCGGTCGACAATATCTCGAAGACGTCCCCCTGGATCAGCGCCGAGAACGACTTTAGCTCGTCCAATGAGAGGTCATGGAGTTCCTTCTTGTGCGCAAGGGCGTAGCCGACCGCCTGTCCCACGCAGTGATGCGCAGTGCGAAAGGGCAGCCCCTTTCCGACCAGGTAATCGGCAAAATCGGTGGCATTTATAAATCCGGCCTGGGTGGCCGCGCGCATGACCTCACGGTTCACCTTAATTTTGGGGAGCATCATGGTATAGATCCCGATGCAGGCCTGGAGGGTGTCGACGCTGTCGAAAAGGAGTTCCTTGTCCTCCTGCAGATCGCGGTTGTAGGCCAGTGGCAAGCCTTTCATGATGGTCAAGAGGGCCATCAAGCTTCCGAAGACGCGGCCGGACTTGCCGCGCACGAGTTCCGCCACATCGGGATTCTTCTTCTGGGGCATGATGCTGCTGCCGGTGGCGAAGGCGTCCGGCAGCTCAATGAATCCGAACTCCGCCGTCGACCACAGAATTACTTCTTCGGAGAGCCGGCTCAGGTGAACCATGCAGATGCTGGCGGCCGAGAGGAATTCGAGGCCGAAATCACGGTCCGAGACGGCATCGACGCTATTGGCCGATATTTTGGGGAAGTTGAGCAACTCGGCCGTGACCTCGCGATCGATCGGATAGGTCGTCCCCGCAAGTGCCGCCGTACCAAGGGGCATGACGTCGGTCCGTTTCATTCCGTCCTGCATCCGTTCCGTGTCGCGCGTGAACATCTCGTAGTAGGCCATCAGATGGTGGGCGAACAAAACCGGTTGGGCCCGCTGCAAATGGGTGTATCCCGGCATGACGACATCGGTGGTCTGCTCGGCCAGGTCGACCAGCACCTTTCTCAGGTTCATCAGTTGGTCGATGATTCGAACGGTTTCATCCCTTAAAAACATGCGCACATCCAGTGCCACCTGGTCGTTACGGCTCCTGGCCGTGTGCAGCTTCAAGGCGACTTTGCCGACCTCCTCCACCAGCCGGGCTTCAATGTGCATGTGGATGTCTTCCTGACCGGCATCGAATTGAAATGCGCCCCGGTCCAGTTCGCGTTTGATTTTGCCGAGACCTTCGACCAGGGACGCCGCCTCGTCCTCCGTGATGATTCCAGTCTTGGCCAGCATGCGGCAATGCGCGATGCTGCCGTCGATGTCGTAGGAATACAGGCGCTTGTCGAAATCGATGGAAGCCGTAAAGGCTTCTACCCGGCGGTCGGTTTTTTCAGTGAATCGACCGCCCCATGTTTTGTCTTCCATTAACGGCCTCTGCGATAAAGTTTTTTTTAAAGTATAACTTCAACTTAGGTTGAGAGGTTCAACGTTCACGGTTCCCAGTTAAAATGCAATAACTGGTCTCTAATAATCGTATGACGCATCAATCGAGCCGAATTCCATATTTCATCCAATGGGTTAAAGCGGCCAATGCAAACAATGGATTATAAAGCTCCGGAAATCAACATCTCATAACCATTGAACCCTCGTATGAAACTACGCCAAAATGGCATAGTTTCTTTCTCGATCAAACTGGCCGCTTTTCAGGCCAGCGGCTGGGCTGAACCTGGAACCGATCAGTTTAGTTAAGTTTCTATCGGTTCGACAGCATTTTCTGGATGCGCAGCCGAAGCGCGTTGAGTCGGATGAAACCTTCGGCGTCCTTCTGGCTGTATACGGCATCGTCCTCGAATGTCGCGAAATCGACCCGGTAAATGGAGGCATCGGATTTGCGGCCCAGAACCCGGCAATTGCCCTTGAAAAGCTCGAGTCGTACGACGCCTCTGACATTTTTCTGGGTCTCATCGATCAGTTTCTGTAGAACAGACCTTTCAGGCGCAAACCAGAACCCGTTGTAGATCAGCTCGGCATACTTCGGCATAAGCCCGTCGCGCAGGTGCATCACCTCGCGGTCCAGCGTAATCGATTCCATCGCCATGTGGGCCGTCCGCAGAATGGTACCGCCCGGCGTTTCGTAGACGCCTCGGGACTTCATGCCGACAAAGCGGTTCTCCACGATGTCGACCCGTCCGATGCCGTGCCGCCCGCCCAAGCGGTTGAGTTCCGCCAACAAGGCCGCCGGCGAAAGGTCGCGGTCATTGACGGCCACAGGGTCTCCGGCCTGAAACGCTACCTCGATGTCTTCGGGTGTGTCGGGCGCGTTGCGCGGCGAAACCGTCAGGGTGTAAATGTCTTCGGGGGCGGCTGCCCACGGATCTTCAAGCACGCCGCCTTCATAGCTGATGTGCAGCAGGTTCGAGTCGGTGCTGTAAGGTTTCTCGTGAGTGGTGGGCACTTTGATGCCGTGCTTGCGGGCAAAGGCCATCAGGGCGGTGCGCGAGGTCAGGTCCCATTCACGCC
>JBATHN010000116.1:0-4271 GCA_049666885.1 Desulfobacterales bacterium | reverse complement strand
AACTGCTCTGACTCTGATTCAAACTTGTATTTTTTGCTGCGACGTGGCAAGGTGAGGCCAGCGCTGATAATGCGTTTCTTTTTATTGACGGAAACTAATTCAAAAGGATAATCTCATGCCGGATAATATTATACTGAAAAAATACGCGAACAGGCGTTTATACGACAACACCCGCAGCGCGTATGTCACGCTCGAACAGGTGGCGGAGATGATCAAGGCAGGGAGTTCGGTTACGGCGATTGACGCCAAAACGGGCGAGGATGTCACCGCCTTTGTCTTGACTCAGATCGTGCTTGAAGAAGCTAAGAAGAAAAACGCCTTGCTGCCGGTGGCGCTGCTGCACATGATCATCCGCTACGGTGACAACATTCTCGGTGAGTTTTTTGACAAATACCTGGAGCAGACGTTAAAAAACTACTTTGCTTACAAAAGCCGGGTGGATGAGCAATTCAAACAATGGTTGGATTTTGGAACAGATTTGTCGGCAATGGCCCAAAAGTCCCTGACGGGGATATCGCCCTTTACGACGGTCTTTAAAAAGAGCGGCGATACGGAAGACAAGGAAAAAGAGTAGGCGAACTTCCACGAGTCGCTGTGATGAATTTAAACCAATTCTTCAAACCCCCAGAATTTGATTCAGCTTTTCCATATCGACATGGTTTTTAAAATGATCTGCCAGCAGATCATACGCCTTTTCTTTAACCTCATAGCCATACGCGGACGGGATGTCGATATGCCCCAGTCCGATTAATTGCAGCCACTGCCTGGTAATACTCGGATTATCAAACAACCCATGGATGTATGTGCCGGCTATTTTGGAATTCAGGGTGATACAACCATCTTCTCTCCGGGAAGAACCGCCATTCTGCTCAAAAACATCAAATAAGGGAAAACCGCCCAGACGCTCGGTTTGGCCCATATGAATTTCGTAGCCCCTTCCCTGTTTTGCACCCCATGAGAATCGGGTTAACGTCGTTTTCTTGGGCGCTTTTAAAGTCGTCTCAACCGGCAACAAATCGAGTCCGTCCGATGACCCCGGATTGCCTTCCAACCCCTCAGGATCGTGCACTCGGCGACCCAACATTTGATACCCGCCGCAGATCCCCCACACATACCCGCCCTGTTTCACGTAGGTGTGGAGCTGGTCACGCCATCCTTTTTGTTTGAGCCACTCGAGGTCGGATCGTGTGCTTTTCGAACCAGGCAGTATGACGGCGTCGAAGACTGAAAGTTTCTGAACCTGCTCCAGAAAATAGACGTTGAGGTGCCTTAAGGCTTTCAGGGCTTCAAAATCGGTAAAATTGGAAATATGGGGCAGCCGGATAACGGCCACCGCCGGCGAATTGACGTTTTCAGGTGCAGCCGGTTTGGGATTCTCGATTATCACCGAATCTTCAGACGCGATGGCAAAATGGTCGTACCATGGCAGCACACCGAACACCGGCTTGCCGGTCTTTGTTTCGATCCATTTCACCCCGTCTTTGAAAAGACGGATATCCCCCCGGAAGCGATTGATCACGAATCCCTTGATAAGATCGCGTTGTTTCGGCGAGAGACATTCCAACGTCCCGATGATTTGAGCAAACACACCCCCCTTGTGAATGTCGGACACGAGAATTACCGGGGCAGAGGCGTACTGCGCCATTCGAAAATTGACGATGTCATTCTCCATCAAATTCACCTCGGCACAAGATCCGGCGCCTTCCATCACAACGAGCTCATAATTGGTCCGTAAACGGTCCAGTGCTTGACACGCTTCGGAAAATAATCGATTCTTTTTCCGGTGATATTCGCCGGCCATGCTGTTCGCAAAGACTTCGCCCAATAGAACGACTTGTGAACCGAGGCCACTGGTCGGTTTCAATAAAATGGGGTTCATATCCACGTGTGGTGCAATCCGGGCCGCCTCGGCTTGGGCAATCTGGGCACGACCCATTTCAAGCCCCTCGGGTGTTACCCCTGAATTGTTGGACATGTTTTGCGCTTTGAAGGGCGACACCCGCAAGCCTTTGTTTACAAAAATGCGGCACAGTGCAGTGGCTACGATACTTTTACCTACATCGGATCCGGTACCGAAAACCGCAATACAATCACCGTATCTATCTGAACTGTCAATTATATCCATTGCTGGTTCCCCATATTGATATCTGGCGTTTGGTAAATGACAGGATTGCGGAACGGGAAATCGGGGAAACACCTCATGGCTGCGGTTTTACCTGCCTGAAATCGATTTTTGTGCTATGGGTGAAAAACCGACCTTGCTGAAACACAAATTTTCGATGATCGTGGTTTTATCTTTATTTCTAAGGCTTCGGCAAGAAATAATTGTCAAAGGTTGGAAATTGAATTAGGCAGGCAAACGTCAGGGGGGTTGGGTTTTCATTCAAGCATTTGATGTTGTTTCTTTACAGTGGAGGCGGATTCGATTCGAAGATTCCTGGAGGAATTAACCGTTAATGAATTCCGTCACTCCGGCCGCAGCGCAGTGGTCCTCCGGGACCTTTTCCGACGCCGGTCGCTGTGTGTCAGCAGGAAGGATGCGATTTTTGTATAGTAATTCTCGAGGATTTTGCGCGAACGAAAAAGCCCCATGTGCCCGCCATCGCACAGGAGAGTTAACTTGCGCTCCGGCGGAACGGATGTGATCAGCTCCATGTGCCCGGTTGCTTGAAGCGGCGGGGCGATGCTGTCTTGTGCTCCTCCCAGTGCCCAGATGGGAACCGTAGCCGGAAAATCAGCGATTCCGATCCGACGGTTGCCGATTTGGAGTGTCCCACGCACCAGGTCGTTATGGATGAATATTTTTTTGAAGGTATCCCTGATGAAGCCGGCAGGAAAGTGCTGGACGCTGTTGTACCATTGATAAAAGGCTTTCTGTCTTTCTGCTCCCTGAAGGTTGCCTGTTTTGAGGTCGATCAACAGATTTTTTAGGTTCCGGTAATGCAGATCAAAGCCCATCAGATAAAAACCGAGGACCTGAAGTCGACCGTCGTAAGCGGTTCGGCCGGCGCCGGGGCAGTTGTCCTCGATTCGCAGGCCGAACAGCTTAAGTAGTCGATCGATGTAGGCTTCGCCGACCGTACGCGCAAAATCGGTTAAAATGCCGCTCTCGGCCTCGGTGTGCATTGGGGAGCCCGCCGAACCGAACGTCTTTGCAAGGCCTGGGTTCACGATCGAGGTCGCCATCAACAACGGACCCGGTTGGCAAATGGCGATCAGGTGCGGCGGCTGTCCGGTCTTTTTTTTCAGGTATTTCAAAACAGCCGTGTACTGTTCGACCTGGCCTTCGAAGTCTTCACGGTGCCGCTGCCCGTTGACATAAAGCGGGATATCTTCGGCGCACTTCTGTTCCACCACGACCATGCGTGTCAGGCCTTTGTCCCTCAAAAAAAGAGCCACCCTTTCGGCAATATTGGAGTGGTGACCGGCACGCGGAGCAAAGATGACGGTGGCGTTTTGAATGTGGTGGCGGGTTTCGGTCGAGATGTCGATGACCTTTAAGCTCGGCAGATCGAGCAGGACGCGCGCCTGATCATGATCGATTGTCCAATCCTGACCAGTTGAGGTATCGGTGAACAGTTTCAGAAACTCTAAGTCACCGGAACGTTCCTGGCGGAATCGGTCGAAACCGGCAATCGTCGTTTTTTTCAGGCCTTCGACAAGAGGATGCGTTCCGGACTGACCCAGGTTTAAAAAGGTCTGAAAAGGACCCGTGTTCCAGAGCGGGGAAAGTTGACTTAAATGACGCGTCAGATTGTAAAAAAAATTGCCGTTGTTCTGCCAGCAGTCGATAGCAGCGGAAATCGATCGCCTGAGGTTTTCCGAACAGCTCAGGCTTGTCTGCAACGGCACTTTCAGAGTTTCAAGGTTATTGAGGACATGCGGAAATAGGGACATAACTGAATTCGGCATATCGATTCTTGCTCCGGGTAACGGTCATTTTGTTTGAACGCACGTTTCGAGCGTATGAGAAAAGCAAGAAAAATGCCATTTCCGGTGCTGGTGCCTTACACAGTTTTAGTTATTTGAAATTATTATATTTTTAATTTTTTAAGGTGATTTTCGGTGGGATCTGAAAATTTTAAAATGTTGCAATGCGTCAAAATAATGTTGCCATACAGCTTAAAGCTGATGTTTTTTGACACCTTGCAAAAATCAGCGGCGGGATTTTGAAGCTAGCCTTACTCGAACCTAAACTAACCAGTTCCAGATTCAGGGTTTAGGGTTCAAAGGTTATAAGATATTGATTTCCGAAACTTTATGCGCCATTA